>JBGVAV010000092.1:0-11074 GCA_045224915.1 Treponema sp. | reverse complement strand
AAAAAGAGAGAAAAACTTTTTAAGTCCACCACCTGAAGAAATAGTCATTATATTATCTTTTATTGAATATATTTGTTTAGGATTTTTATTTATGATTGAAGGAGAAACAGTAATTTTAGTTTTGAAATCATCAAATTCTTCTTTTGTTACATCATCCAGTAAAATTACACCTATAGAATATTTTATAATATAAGAATCATAAACTTTTTCTTCTTCAGGTTCTTCAGTTTCTTCTGGTTCTTCATCTGACTGCTCAGTGTTTTCTGTTCCAGTTTCGTTTTTATCTGAAGGTTTTGTATTATTTGAAGGACTTGAACAAGCTGTAAAAATAACTGCAAATAAAACTACAAGCATCTGCAGAAAACATTTTTTCATTCCATTTAATTTTTTCATTTTTATTACCTCCTTTTTGACTTCATTATATCATGATACCAACCATAAAGAAAGAAAAAAAAGGAGGGGAAAGCCTTCCCCTCCGCGTAAGCCTCCTCACTTCGTTGCGGTGTCTTGCGCTACCCTATCTCCTAGGGGCTCCGCCCCTAAAACCCCGTATAAATTTACAATACTATAATATTACTTGACTTTTCATCTATTTCTGATATATTTTTCCTTATCGACGTGAGGTGTCTTAGTTGCCCTGTCCGCTGATTTTTCAGCCGCGTCACTCAAGCCTTCGTAACTTTCGGAGGCTTTATTTATTTCATCAAGTTCTATTGAGTAAATTCTGTGTCCTATTCTGCAAGTTGTTTTATTTCTTCAATTTCTTTTACAAGCTGTTCAGATGTAGGAAGATATAATTTATATTCGCTTGCAAGAATTTTTTTATTATCTTCCGGTAAAGTCATTTTTACAACTGTGTCATTTTTGCTTGAACAAAGAAGTATACCAATTGTTGGATTTTCTTCCGGCAATTTTTCATTTCGATCGTAATAATTTAAATACATTTGAAGTTGACCTATATGTTGATGAGTAAGTTTTCCTGTTTTAAGTTCTATAATCACAAAACATTTTAATAAATGATTGAAAAAAACAAGATCAATAAAAAATTCGTCATCTTCAATAAGAATGCGTTTTTGACGGGCAACAAATGAAAAACCTTTGCCTAATTCGAGAAGAAAATCAGTAATATGAGTAATAATTTTGCTTTCCAAATCTTTTTCATAGTAAGTTGCTTTTCGTTCAAGTCCTAGAAATTCCAAAACCATAGGATCTTTAATTATTTCTGCCGGACTTTCCGGAATTCTTTGTTTTCTTGCAATCTCAAGAACAGATTTCTTGTCGTTACTGAGTAACAGGCGTTCATATAACTGACTGTTTATCTGTCTTTCTGTTTCTCTTGCGGTCCAGGCATTGTTTACAGATTCAAGTTCATAATATTCCCGTTTGTCTGAATTAGAGATTGAAATAAGAAGTTTGTATTGAGACCAGTTTAATTGCGTCCGCAGTGTGGACGCAATTGGGTATAATCGATAAAACTGTCTGGCTCTTTCTAATTGTCTTTTTCCAAAACCACTTCCATATTCAATTTCCAATTGTTTAGATAATATCTGAACAATATATGCCCCATAATCAGCCCTGTCTTTTCCCTCCTGCTCTTCTTCAAAAATACGTTTACCTAAATTCCAATACATCCGAACCCTGCAAAAATCAACACTACGTACTGCATTATTTTTTGCATTTTCAATAATTTTTCTAGCATCAGACAAAATATCTTTTGTCTTTACATAACAAATCTCATTTTCCATCATATAACTCCTTTTACAAAAATTCCCCCACTATATATATGTCAAAAAAATGGGACTTCTTACAAAAATTCCGGGAAAAAAGTCAAAAATTATTAAAAAATATTGATTTTTATAAAAATTAAAAATACTTAGTCTGAAAAATGCGTAGCAAGGTTCGTGATTTACGGAGCTTCATTTTCGTCCTGCGGAGTAAATCACGGTTCTTCGCGAAAGCATTTTTCCTTATGAATGCCTTTCATTTTTAACTTCCCAAAATCAAGATTTTCTACTATAATATTTTGACTTATAATGTTAATTATTTTATGGGAGCAACTATGACATATTCGTATTTCCCGGGATGTACGCTCAAAAACAAGGCTCTTGACCTTGATAAGTATGCGCGCGTTTCGGCGGAAGCATTGGGATTCACTCTTGAAGAGATTCCTGAATGGCAGTGCTGCGGCGGCGAATATCCTATGGGCAAAGATGAAATTGCTACAAAGCTTTCTTCTGTCAGAGCCCTTGCCGCTTCTCGCGATGCCGGTCACGATCTTGTTACGCTTTGTTCCGCCTGCTACAACGTTATCAAACAGGTTAATAACGATGTTCAGACAGACGAATTCGTAGACTTTAAGGTGAACAATTATCTCAAAACAGATGAGATTGAGTATCACGGAGAAACAAAGGTACTTCATTACCTTGAAATCCTTCGTGATGTGGTTGGATGGGACAATGTAAAGGCTGCAGTTAAAAATCCTTTTACAGGAAAGAAAATCGGCGCTTATTATGGCTGTCTTCTTCTTCGTCCGGGCAAGGTTTTGCAGCTTGATGACCCAGAAAATCCAAAAATTCTTGAAGATTTTATTAAGGCCATTGGCGGCACCCCTGTAATTTACGGTCAGCGCAATGAATGCTGTGGTGCCTACACAATGTTCGAAGACGAATCAATTCCTGCCTCACGCACAAAAAAGATTCTGGCAAACGCAGAAGATATGGGAGCAGATTTCCTTGTAACTTCTTGCCCTCTTTGCCGCTATAACCTTCTTAAAAACAAGGGAGACAGCAAGCTTGATGTAATTTACTTTACAGAACTTCTTGCCCAGGCCCTGGGATTAAAGGAGGCTCAATAATGTTAGCTAACGAAGAACTCTTAAAAGAACAGATTCTGCTTAAGTGCGGCGTTAATCCTAAAAAATGTATGGTTTGCGGTAAGTGTTCAGGTACCTGCCCTAACTATGATTCTATGGAATATCACCCGCATCAGTTTGTTCAGATGGTAGAAAATGGTGAAATAGGCAAATTGCTTGAAACAAAGTCAATTTATGCCTGCTTAAGCTGCTTTGCCTGTCTTGAACGCTGCCCACGTCAGGTAGAACCTGCAAAATTAATAGACGCAGTACGTCAGGTTGTTGAAGGCTCCCGCGGCCCTCATCATTTGGATCCAGTACAAGTTCCGGAGCACTTGGATGATGATATACCTCAGCAGGCTATCGTAAGTGCATTCCGCAAATATAAAAAGTAAGAGGTGGCATAGATTATGGAAAGAATTGGTGTATTTATATGTCACTGTGGTACTAATATTGCCGGAACAGTAGACGTAGAAAAAGTAACAGAAGAGCTTGCAAAGGTTCCCGGAGTTGTTTATTCAACCCATTACACTTACATGTGTTCTTCTGCCGGTCAAAAGATGATTGAAGATCAGATCAAAGAAAACAAGCTTACAGGCGTTGTTCTTTGTTCATGTTCTCCACGTATGCACGAAAAAACCTTCCGTTCATGCGCAGAACGTGCCGGTCTTAACGGTTATAAAGTAGAAATTGCAAATATCCGCGAACAGACTTCATGGGTTTGTAAGGATATGGAACAGGGCACCGAAAAAGCCATTGCTCTTGGTAAAGCTGCCATTGCAAAAACTATTCTTGATACTCCTTTAATCGAAGGAGAAACTCCTGTAACAAAACGAGCCCTTGTAATTGGTGGTGGTATTGCCGGAATTACAGCTGCCCTTGATATTGCCGATGCAGGCTTCCCTGTAGATATCGTTGAGAAAAAGCCTACAGTCGGCGGTAAGATGGCTATGCTTGATAAGACATTCCCTACCCTTGACTGTGCTTCCTGTATTGTTACTCCTAAAATGACAGAAGTTAGCCAGAATCCTAACATCCGCATTCTTTCTTACAGCGAGGTTGTTGGTGTAAAGGGTTATATCGGAAACTTCCAGGTTGATATTAAACGTCACGCCCGCTATGTTGATGAAACAAAGTGTACAGGCTGCGGCGAATGTATAGAAAAGTGTCCTAACAAAAAGGTTCCTAACGACTTTAACATGAACCTGGACACTAAAAAGGCAATTTACATTCCTTTTGCTCAGGCAGTTCCAAAGGTTGCAACAATCGATGCTAACTACTGTCTGCACATGAAGGCCCTTTCAACGGGAAAAGACAATGTCTGCGGATTCTGTGAAAAGGCCTGCGGCGTTGGTGCCATCAATTTCCATGATGAAGATAAGGTTATTACAGAAGGCTATGGTGCTATCATAGTTGCTACCGGATATAATCCAATCGATCTTAATAAGTTTGATGAGTTTGCATACAGCCAGAGCCCTGATGTTGTTTCTTCACTTGAATTTGAACGCCTTTGTAACGCTTCTGGACCTACAAACGGTCACCTTAAGCGCCCTTCAGACGGAAAAGAACCTAAGACAATCGTATTTGTTCAGTGTGTTGGTTCACGCTGTTCTGCAGACGCAACAAAGGGACACGAATACTGCTCTAAGGTATGCTGTATGTATACTGCCAAGCACGCTATTCTTACCCGCGACCACTATCCTGATACTAACTGTTATGTATTCTATATTGATGTCCGCACTCCTGGTAAGCTGTTTGATGAATTCTACCGCCGTGCAGTTGAACAGTATGGTGTTCACTATATTAAGGGTATGGTTGGTAAGGTAACACCACAGAGCGATGGTACTCTTGATGTTCAGGGAAGCGATTTGATTTTGAACAAGCAGGTTCACATCAAGGCCGATATGGTTGTTCTTGCAGCCTCTATCGAAGCAGATAAATCTGCCCGCCCTCTTGCAACTATGCTTACAACTTCTATGGACAACAACGACTTCTTCCTCGAAGCTCATGCTAAGCTCCGCCCGGTTGAATCTCCAACTGCAGGTATCTTCCTTGCAGGCTGCTGTCAGGGTCCAAAAGATATTCCTGAAACTGTAGCTCAGTCTTCTGGTGCTGCCGCAAAAGCAATCTGCTTGCTTGTAAAAGATAAGCTTAAGAACAATGCCTGCACTGCTAATCCAAACGAAAACATGTGTAACGGATGCGGTCAGTGTGAAAAGGTTTGTCCTTACGGCGCAATTTCTTATGTTGATAAAGACTTCCGCGGTCCAAACAGAACTACAATTACCCGTCATGTTTCACAGGTTAATACAGCTATGTGTCACGGTTGTGGTGCTTGTACTGTTGCCTGTCCTAGTGGTGCAATGGATCTCCTTGGCTTTAGCAATAAACAAATCTTAGCGGAGGTAGATGCATGTCTGTAGAAAACAAAGAATGGACACCTAAAATTGTTGCTTTCTGCTGTAACTGGTGTTCTTATGCAGGTGCAGACCTGGCCGGAAACAACCGCCTTGAATATCCTGCAAATGTAAAGATTATACGTATTCCATGCTCTTGCCGCTTGAATCCGCTTTTCATTTTGAGAGCTTTCCAGCGCGGAGCTGACGGAGTTATTTTGTGCGGTTGCCACCCTGGCGATTGTCACTATTCTACCGGAAACTATTTTGCCCGCCGTCGTATGACTCTTCTTTTCTCAATGCTCGACTTTTTGGGAATTGAGCGTGGTCGTACTCGTGTTGAATGGTGTTCCGCTGCCGAAGGTGTTCGCTTTGCAGGAATTATGAATGATTTTGTAAAGCAGATTACCGAACTTGGTGAATGTAAGAAACTGGAGGATGTACGATGCAAGAACAATTAATTAAACGTGCAAAAGAACTGCTTGCAGACGGAACAGTCCAGAAGGTAGTTGGATGGCAGAAAGGTCTTTTTGACGAAGATGTAACACCTGCAGTTTTTGTAAGTGCAGAAGAGCTTGATAAAGGCTTTGTATTCAATAAATACTGCGCTGCAAATCTTTCAAAATATCTTGTAAAGATTACACGCGAAATTGAAATTAAGAAAAGCACTACAAGAATGAATAATACAATGGCTAAACAGCGCGATCCAAACGCTCAGGATGCTCCTATTCCTCAGGAACGCGTACTTGTTTTCCTTAAGCCAAATGATACTTATTCATTCACAGAGCTTCTTAAAGAAAACCGCATTACACGCGATGATGTTTATGCAATCGGAGTTCCTTGCCAGGATACACTTGAAGGTGGTTCTGTTTGTGCAAACTGTGCAAACAAAAAACCTGTAAGCTGCGATGAACTTATTGGTGTAGAAGCAGAGTCAGCTCCAGTAGAATCTGGCCGCATGGATCAGGTTGCAAAACTCGAAGCAATGACAGCCGATGAACGTTATGAGTTCTGGCAGAATGAGTTCAGCCGATGTATCCGCTGTAATGCCTGCCGCAACGTTTGTCCTGCCTGTACCTGCGAAAAATGTGTATTCGATAACAATGCACTTTATACTTCACAGAAGGTTGCAGAAACTTCTTTTGAAGAAAGCCTCTTCCATATAATCAGAGCATGGCATGTTGCCGGACGCTGTACAGACTGCGGTGAATGTTCTAGAGTTTGTCCTCAGGGCATTCCTCTTCACTTACTCAACCGCAAGTTCATCAAAGATATCAACGAAATTTACGGGGACTATCAGGCAGGAAGCGACCTAGAAACTCGCCCTCCAATGCTTACCTTTAAGGAAGAAGACCCTGAAAGTTCGATTATCAGCGATCGCGTAGAAGGAGGAAATGAATAATGTATTGTATTTCTTCTGATAAAATAAACGGATTTTTTAAGGCTGTAGCCGCAAAGTTTGACCTTTTTATTCCTGCCGACACAATTGAAGGCAAGGCAGATTTTAAGAAATGGTCTGAAGATGTTAAATTAAGTGCACAGTTAAAGACAATCCGTTCTGCAAAAGACTTCTTTTTCCCAAAAACTGAGCACATGGTTAGCTACAAGTTTGTTGGAAAAGACGTTAGCGTAGAAGACCCAAGAAAAGAACTCGAAGACTTTGTTGTATTTGGTGTTCGTGCCTGTGATGCAAAATCTTTTGAAGTTCTTGATAACGTTTACTTAAACATGAACCCGGTTGATTCTTATTACAAGAATCGCCGCGAACATGGAATTATAATCACTCTGGCTTGTAACGAACCTGCCCGTGAATGCTTCTGTGCCGCTTATGGCATTGATGCTGCTAACCCTGCAGGCGACATTTCTGCCTGGCTTGCCGACGAAAAGTATTTCTTCCAGGGCAACACAGACAAAGGCAAGGCTGTACTTGATGCAGCAAAATCAGAACTGGCTGACAGTGATGAAAAGGCAGTTGACAGCTTGAAAAAAGACATTGCTGCAAAAACAGCTGCACTTCCTTTTGCAAAACTCGACCTTTCAAAGCTTGGCGCAGTTAAACCTGAACAAATGCTCAAGATTTTCAATTCAAAAATCTGGGACAAGGTTAGCGAAGCCTGTGTAGGTTGCGGAACCTGTACTTATGTCTGCCCAACCTGTATGTGCTTTGATGTACGCGACTTTGATACAGGTAACGGCATCCGCCAGATCCGCTGCTGGGACTCTTGTATGTTCTCTGATTTTACTCAGATGGCTGCAGAAAACCCACGCCACACCCAGAAAGAAAGAAGCCGCCAGCGCTTTATGCACAAACTGGTTTATTACCCTATGGCACACGACGGCTTGTTCTCTTGTGTAGGCTGCGGACGCTGTCTCGAAAGCTGCCCTGTAAACATCAACATTGTTAAAGTTATAAAATTATTACAGGAGGATGAATCGCTATAATGGACGCTAAAGAATCATTCATTCCTTATGTAGGAAAAATTATTGACATTAAGCAGGAAACTCCTGATGTAAAGACCTTCAGCGTAGTTGGTCTTGACGGAAAAAAATTGTTCGAACACATTCCCGGTCAGTGTGCAATGCTCATTGTACCGGGCGTTGGCGAATCAATGATTTCCATCACTTCTTCACCTACTCTTGAAACTCACATGGAATTTTCAATCAAGCGCTGCGGTTGTGTAACAGACTGGCTTCATAATGCCGAAGTTGGTCAGCAGATTTGTTTGCGCGGACCAATCGGAAACGGATTCCCTGTTGATACAAAACTCAAGGGCAAGGACATTCTTGTAATTGCCGGTGGTATTGGAATTGCTCCGGTTCACTCAGTAGTAAACTACATGATGGACCACCGCTCAGACTACGGTAAGATTCAGGTAATCTACGGTTCACGCTCAATGGCCGATTTAGTTCGCCTTGACGAAATGAAAAATGTCTGGATGAAACAGCCAAACTGTTCAATCGATCTTACAATCGACCGCGCAGAAGAAGGCTGGGACGGACACGTAGGTTTTGTTCCACCGTATGTAACAGAGCTTAATCCAGATCCAAGCATGACAGTTATCATGTGTGGACCTCCAATCCTCATTCACCTTTCACTTGATGCGCTCAAAAAGCTTGGCTTTAAAGACGAGCAGGTTTTCACAACAATGGAAATGCGCATGAAGTGTGGAATTGGTAAATGTGGACGTTGTAACATTGGCGACAAGTTTGTCTGCAAAGACGGACCTGTATTTAGTTTTGACCAGCTTGGAGAACTTCCACCAGAATATTAATCCTAGTGAAAGCAATTTTTTCAAGAGGAGGCTTCTATGCGTTTTAGCTTAAAATTTAAAATTATTGTTTTCGTAGTTCTCTTAATAAATCTTGCGGTTGTTATTCTTGGACTTGTTGCAAGAAAAGAACTTGCAAGATCTATTTCTACAAATACTAAGCAGATTATGGAATTAAATGCCCAAAAATCTGCAAGTATTCTGGAAGATGTTAACAAAAAAGAATTTTATCTTTTGGAATCTGTTGCTTCTCTGCCATTCATAAGAGATGAAACAATTTCACTTGAACAAAAAACAGCTCAACTTGAAGCTATTGTAAGAAATAATCCTTCTCACTTTGAAAATCTTGCTTTCTATAGCGACAAAGGAATTTGTATCAGACCGGATGGAGTTTACGTAGACGTTTCTACAATCGACTTTTTTATTCAAACTATTTCTGGAAACAGAGTTGTAATAGACCCTCTTCCAAAAAGTTTTATGATGGAAGGCGGTTCAGATGAAACAATCATGTTCTACTGTATTCCTGTTTATAGTCTGAACGATTCCAAAAAGGCAGTAGGAATTTTGTCGGCAATTGTAAATGGAGCAGATGTTTATAACCTTTCTGAATCTATTTTAATTGGTAAAAAATCACACCCAACTATTATTTCACGAACTTCAGGAATGATTGTTGGACCTACAACCTATTCAGACATGACTGATGAAGAACGGGAAGCTATTCAGGCAGCCGGTTCCGAAGCTGGAACGATGGTTCAGGTAGATGAGAATAAAGTTCCCGAAACACCATGGGATATTATGATGCAATCTGTTCTCGAAGGAAAATCAGGTTTTGAAATAATAAAAGATCCAAAATCAAACGAAAAAAAGGTTGTATCCTACGTACCGGTAGAAGACGAAAGTAACTGGTCTATTTTGTGTGTTGTACCTTATGATGAATATTTTGACAGTCTTTCAAGAATCACAATGTTCATTGTAATTTCGATTATTATTGCGGTAATTATTGTAATTGCAGGAAGTCTTGTTCTTGTTTCAATACTCATAAAACCTCTTGGTTACGTAAAAACAACAATTAATGATATTGCAACAGGTGACGCTGACCTTACAAAAAGAATTAATATTAACCTTAAAGACGAAATTGGTGATGTTGTTGCAGGCTTTAACCAGTTTACCGAAAAGCTTCAATCAATTATTGCTCAGGTAAAAAAATCTCGAGACCATCTTGGCGAAGCCGGTGCAACTCTTGATACTTCAACTCACAACACCACAACTTCAATTGAAGAAATTCTTACAAGTATAGATTCTGTTCATAATCAGATTAATAATCAGTCAAATTCAGTTCTGCAGACAGCAGGTGCTGTAAATGAAATTGCAAGCAACATTGAATCTCTTGGTCACATGATTGAAAAACAGTCAGCCGAAGTTTCTGACGCTTCTGCCGCAATTGAACAGATGATTGGAAATATTAATTCTGTTAATCAGTCAGTAGAAAAAATGTCGCAATCCTTTGATGGACTTGCAGATTCTGCACAAAATGGTATTCAGTTACAGTCAAATGTAAATAAGATTATTGAAGAAATCAAAAATCAAAGTGAAACCTTACAGAATGCAAACTCTGCAATTGCATCTATTGCAAGACAGACAAACCTTCTTGCCATGAACGCTGCAATCGAAGCTGCACACGCCGGTGAATCTGGAAAAGGTTTCTCGGTTGTTGCAGATGAAATCCGTAAGCTTTCAGAAACATCTTCTGTTCAATCAAATACAATTGGTGATCAGTTGAACAGCATCAAGGAATCAATTGACAGCGTAGTTGCTGCTTCTGAAGATTCAAGCAAAGCCTTCCGTTCTGTAACAGATAAAATTACAGATACAGAACAACTTGTACATCAGATCCAGGCTGCAATGGAAGAACAGAACACAGGTTCCCTTCATATTTCTAATGCCCTTCACTCTATGAACGATTCTACAATTGAAGTTAAAACTGCCAGTGTAGAAATGTCACAGGGTAACAAGGCAATTCTTGATGAAGTTAGAAATCTGCAGGATGCAACCGGAATTATGCAGGCAAGTGTTGAAGGAATGACACAGGGTGCTAAAAAGATTAAGGAAACCGGTCTTGAATTAAGAGAGATTTCCGAAAAAATAAAAACTTCTATCGATGAAATTGGATATCAGATAGATAAATTTAAGGTATAATATGTAACAGAGCTTAATCCTGATCTAAGCATGACAGTTATTATGTGTGGACCTCCAATCTTGATTCACCTTTCACTTGATGCGCTCAAAAAACTTGGCTTTAAGGACGAGCAGGTTTTCACAACAATGGAAATGCGCATGAAGTGTGGAATCGGTAAGTGCGGTCGCTGTAATATTGGTGACAAGTTTGTCTGCAAAGACGGACCGGTATTCAGCTTTGACCAGCTTGGTGAATTACCACCAGAATACTAATAAAAAAACGACGTGAATAATTATGAAGTGTACCCCATTTATTGGACACTTTAACTGACGGATTGAAAGGACTTGGTTCTATATTGAACAGGACTGAGTCCTTTTAATTT
>JBGVAV010000091.1:0-19973 GCA_045224915.1 Treponema sp. | reverse complement strand
CGATAAACGCATTGGCATAAGAATGGCCTCTGCCCCACAGAGCTCAGATTTTGAAGACGGAAAAATCTCTCTTTATGCTGTAATTTCAAAAAAAGAAAATACTTCAAAATGGATTTCTACAATAAATATTTACGACAGCTCAAGAAAAGCAGTTTTTTCAGAAGCAAAGGAATACGATTCTTTTTACAAAATCCTTATGGAGCCAAAAGCAAGTCTTCAGGAAACAATAAGTACTTTACTTTCAGGCAGCGGTACTGTTGCACAGGCTCCGGTAGGCTCTTCATCTCCTTCTAAACCAGCCGCAAAAATTCAGTCTACAGAATTCCTTTCTGGAACCTGGGGTGGCGAAGAAACAATCGATAAAATTGTAATTATGCGTGGAGGAAGAGGCTTTGTTATTTTCAAAAACGGATCTTCCATGAATATTACTGTAGAAATTCAAACAGAAGGCTCTTCGCAGAATATCGTCATTACACAAAATGGAAAGGCAAATGCTTCTTTCTTCCCTGAGCTTCCACGCGAAGTTGCCCTTAAAGAAGCTGTAAACGCCAAACCAATCAAATGGATTTTCAATATAAACGATGACGACACCCTTTCGGGCACAAAATCAACCTTAATTCTAAGCGATGGAGTGGCTGCAAACGGCACTCTTGATGTAGTCTGGAAGAGAAAATCTTAATAAATTGATTATTTTTTTATACCTGAGGAACATTGTAAACAGGAATACCTGCTACAAACTCTTTTTTATCACGGGTAAAAGAAACATTGCCTTTTTTGAAATCAAAAATCAGCATTATAAGAAACACAAACATTGCGGCGCAGATTCCGCACATTTTGCATAATTTTTCAGAAACATATTCAGGTTCTACGTGTCTAACTACGCTGCCTGTATCATAAAGGGCATTCTGATAAGGTTTAAGGCCTGTAATCTTTACAAGCTGCTCTCCATCAGAAACATAATCCATTTTACGTGCATAAGCGGCTATGACTGCCTTATCATTCTTTAAAGCTGTAAGTTCCAGAGAAAGTTCTGTATTAATACTTTGAATTTCTGCCTTCTGCTTACTAACAATCCTCTTCTGCTCTTCCATTTGAGAATAGCATTTAAGGCTGTTCTGGCCAAAACCAAGAGACATTATTACATAAACTAATGTACCAACGAATAAAACTGTTAAATACTTAGCACGTTTCATAATAACTATATTATCGGCAAAACATTTTAGTTTTCTGAATTAAAAATGTGTGTTAAAATTAAAATATATATAAAAATAAAGTTTCAAATTTTCTATTTATATTGTATAATTATACCGATAATAATAATAGAATATTTTATTATTGAGAGGAATTACATGAGCGATTCTACAGAGAATACAAACGAACTCGATAGCTATGGAGTTTGGGTAAAAAACACAAATGAAGAAAGCGGATCTGATGATTTGAATTTTGCAGATTCTCTTGATCTTCCTGATTTTGAAGAAACAGATAGTATAGATGATGGTGATTTTTCTGATATGTTCAAGGAGGATGATTCTATCAATCTTGATTCCATGTCTGATGACACTACCCTTACAGATGACGAACTCATGAATATCACATCAGGTGATGGTATTCAGCTTGAAGAAACAAGCGGAGATGCTATTACAGATGATGATCTTGATTTTAATACTGAAATAAGTGACGATTCTGCTGCTGATGATTCCCTCGATGACATTTCTTTTGACTCTCTGGAAGAAAACTCTGTAAGCGAAGCTGACCTCTCAAGCTTTGAAGATGTTTCTATTGAAGAACCTGTTCCAGAAACAGAAGAATCCACAGATGACGACTTTGTATTTGAAGAAACACCTGCAGAAGAGCCTGCCGTAGAAGAAGCTCCAGCTGAACCTGCCGAAGAACCTGCTGCAGAAGAAAGTGTTGAAGAAATGAATATTGAAGACTTTGGAGTTGAAGAAAGCTCTGAAGGCGGTGAAGAAGAGATTTCTCTTGATGACTTTATGGATTCAGGCTTCTCTTCTGATGCACCTGCAAGCGAAAGCAGCGGATTAACAGCTGATGCTGCACCTTCTGCTTCTGATTCCGAAGAAGTTTCACTTGATGACTTTGTAGACATGAGTGAGTTTGGAATTGAAGAAGAAGCACCTAAGAAAGAAGAACAGATCGCTGATGAAAAACCTCTTGATATGGATATAAGCTTTGATTCTTCTGCTGATACAATTTCTACAGAAGAAAATATCGATTCTGAATCAGATGCTCTTGATGATGATTTCCAGGAAGAAGAAGTTGCTGCTCAGCCAGAGGTTGAAACAGAATCAGTTGATGTTTCTTCATTCGGAAATGATATTGAATCAGAAGAAGTTGACCTTTCTGACTTTGGTATTGATGCTGATGCAGAAGAAACTCCTGTTACACAGGATGTAGAAGGAGAAAAGAATAAAGAAACAGTTGTTGATTATGACCTTTCTGTTGGAGACGGAAACATGAACACAGCTCCTGTTGTTAATGAAATTAAATCAAGTGTAGAAGATATTGCAGAAGCAGAAGATATTGCAGAAGCAGAAGAGATTCCAGAAGCAGTTGCTGTTTCTGAGCCAGCTGCTACATCAAATGTAGATAATTCACTTTTACAGCAGATTGTTGCAGATCTTTCTAACCTTAAGAATGAAATTAATACTCTTAAAAATAATCTTGAAGAAATGAAAGCTGCCCCTGCTCCTGCCCCAGCCAGTGATTCACAGGGAATTATTTCTGAAGAAATTGCAGTTGAGGAACCTGTTATTGAAGAAGATTCTAAAGAAGATACAGGATTCTTCTCTGGTGATGATGGTGACGATACAATTGCACTTTCAACTGATGAGCTTTCTAACATCTTAAATACCGCTGATTTCAGCGAAACTGAAGAGCCTGTAGTTGAAGAAGAACCAGCAATTGAAGAAGAAACTTTTGTTGAAGAACCTGTTGTAGAAGAAACACCTGCAGAAACAACTATTGAAGACCACGTTGAAGATAATGCAATTGGCGAAGAAGTTTCTGAAGAAGCCATTGGTGCTATTGCTGATACACAGGAAGATATCAATTTTGACTTTGGCGAAGACAACCTTTCTGAACCAAATCTTGATGATATTGAACTTGACGAAGAAGTTCTTGAAGACGATCTTCCAGATGAAATTGAAATCTCTAAAGAGGATGACATTCTTGTTGAATCTTCTTCTTCTGATTTCATGGATTCTGTACAGGATACAACTGATGAACACACAGACGAAGGTGTTGTAGAAGAAATTGAAGATGAAGCTCCTGTTGCTGAAGAAGAAACATCAGAACCAGAAGACTTCACAATTGAAGATGAAAACTTCTCTACTGTAGACAACCTTTTTGATCAGCCAGAGATTTCTGAAATTGAAAACATTACTGCAGAACCGGCAGCTGAAGAAGCTTCTGTTGACGAAGAAATAACAATTGAAGAAGAAGCTCCTGCTGAACCTGAAATTGAAGTTCAGGAAGAAGAGCCTGTTGTAGAAGAAACTGTTGTAGAAGAGCCTGTTGTAGAAGAAACTGTTGAGGAACCAATCGTTGAAGAAGAGCCTGTAATTGAAGATGAAACATTCGTAGAAGAACCTGTTATTGAAACAGCTCCAATTGCAGATATTGAAAACGATTTTGTTTCTCACGAAGATGACAACAATGATCTTACAGACAGCAACATTGACTATCTTACAACTGAAGAAACACCTGCAGAAGAAACAGTTGATGAAAATGCTGAATTAAAGAAAGATATTAAATCAGTTCTTCTTTATATGGATCAGCTGCTTGAAAATCTTCCAGAAGAAAAAATTGTTGAATTTGCTAAGTCAGACGAATTTACTACATATAAAAAATTATTCTCTGAACTGGGATTATCTTAATGGGATTATTAGACAAGTTATCCAAAAACGGGCTTGATGCTCTGAACCAGGAGCCGCTTCCCGTTGAGGATAAACCAATAATTCAGAAAAAATCCAATTCTGTCGGATTGTTAAAAAAGTCTTTAATGGCTTCGCAATATGACAAATTGGATTTTTTTGAATTCATACAAAAGTATAGTTTTTCTCTTTGTTCTTACCTTACTCTTAATGATAATTTTTATTGTATTCAAAAATCCTTTGGCTTTGACGGAAAATCAATCTGTCAGTCATATTCAACAAAAGATTTTTGGGATGGAACAATAAAAGAAAAAAACAATCTTTATACTTTCGAAGCAGGCTCAACAGATATACTCCCCTTTTATCAGTTCTTTTCTGACAAATTAAAGGATAAGCTTGAACGTTTACATATTTATAAATTTGACGATAATTCTATTTTTGTTTTTGTAACCGATAAATCTTATACAATTCCTCAAACATTAATTTACGATTTACAAAATACAAATTTTGAAGGCGAGCTTGTAACAGAAAAGTCTGACAGCGAGGGAGCCACTTCATTTGAATATGAAATAAATCTTTTTGAAGCAATTGAATCTTTTGTTTTAGCAAACTCAAAAGCAAACAAGCTTCTTATAAACGCAATTTCTCAGCAACTTTATATAAATCTTTGTATTTATTTTCCAAAACCAGATATTATCACAAAAAAAGAAAACGGCATCTATATTCTTACAGATTATTCTTCACAGGCAGTTCCGGTAGAGCTTTTTACTGCACATTTACAAAATCAAATTAAGTTCGTTCTTGATAATCATTCTGAACTCATCTCTATTGAGTTATTAAATAACAGTAAATAGGCGGAATAATAATTGCAGTTATTATTTTCTAAAGCCAAAGATGATTCTCAAACCTTTAGTGCTGATGGTGTTTTTTTTCATTCAACATATTCGCCATCAAAAGAAGCAGATAGATTTCTTCAAAGTATAAATTTTTCTTTTGTTCCCCAGCTTATTCTTTTTGTAGAACCAGGCCTTAATTATTACAGTGTAATATTAAAAAAAAAGTTTCCTGATTGTAAAATAATTTGTCTCAGGTTATTTGATCAAAGCCTTGGCGATGAAGCAACCTGGGATTATTGTATAAAATATTCCGACTGTCAGAATCTTAAAGCTTTTTTAATAAACAATTTTGGCGAAGAAAAGCTTTTATTTTCTAATATTCTTTTTACAAAGCAGGCACAAACTCTTTTTGGAACAGCAATAGATAATATTATTTTACAATATAAAGCCGCTCTTGATGATGCAAAGACACTTCTTGTAACAAGACAATTCTTTGAAAAAAAATGGCTTATAAACAGCTGTAATTTTATTACATATGCAAAGCACTTTTGTAATATACAATTAAATACAAGCTTACCTGCTATTATTTGTGCTTCGGGGCCAACCTTAAAGCCTTGCTTAAAAGCAATAAAAGAAAATGCAAACAGGCTTTTTATTATTTGTCTTTCTTCTGCAACAAGCGTGTTACTGCAAAACAATATAACGCCTGATGTTGTACTTTCAACAGATGGTGGCTGGTGGGCCGGCGAACATCTTAAGCTTCTTAAAAAGCATAATGATATTCCTCTGGCAGCACCTTGTGAAGCGTTTGTACCAAAATGTATTTTACAAAAAAATCCAATTCTTTCATTAGGATATAATGATTCAAGCTCATTTATTTCCGGCGAAATTCTTAAACATGCAGATATTCAAGGCTTTAGCGTCTTAAGAAATCCGACTGTAAGCGGCACTGCCCTTTCGTTTGCAAAAGCAATTACTTCAAATGATATTTACTTTTGCGGCCTTGATTTAGCCAGTGGAAAAGGTCATCAGCATTCTAAGCCTAACGAAATTGAAAAAGATAATAATATAAAAGATTTTAGATTAAAGAATATAGAAACAAGAACGGCACATTCCAGATATAACACATCTTCATTAAATATATACAGAGACTGGTTTTGCGGGCTTGAAGATGTTAAAAATGTTTATAGAGTTATTGATTATGAAGAAAGCAGACAGACTGCACTTGGACAAATTAAAGATATTTCTTCTAAGGATTTTCTAAAAAAAATTGGGGCGCTGACACCGACTTCAAAAGAAAACCTTTTAGAAGTACAAAAAAACAATACCAAAATTAATAAACAAACAATAGATTTTATTTGCGAACAACTAACAACTGTGCAATGGCAAAAACAGATTTTCCCTGCTGATTATATTTCTATAAAAAATTGCAATGATGAAAATCAAAGAAAAGTTTTTGAAGACAGAATTAATTCTAAAATCAAAAAACTTATAGAAAAAATAAGGAAGCTTTCAAATGGATGATAATGTTTTTTATTCAGAAATTATCATCTCAAAAAGTGGAATTGATATTCCTGTTTTTAATACAGGTAAAACTGTTGATTCCCGCTATGATCCGCAAAAAGAAAGCATAAGACTTTGTGAACAGATTGATGATAATACTAATTTCATTATAGTACTTGGAATTGCAAGCGGTATTCTTATTAAAACAATTCTTGAAAAACGTCCTGATATATTTGTTTTAGCAGTTGAAGCAGAACAAAAAGATATTGATTTTTTGATGACGCTAAAAACGGTAAACAAACTTTCTCAAAATAAAAGAGTATGCTTTTGCACAATAAATGAATTATTTCAAAAAATCACACAGCTATATATTCCTGCGTTTTATGCAAACCTTAAAGTGATTGAACAACGGGGCTGGACAACAGAACATAATTTAAGAGTACCACAGATTAATGAACAGATTCAAAAAGCTGTTGGAATTGTTTCTGCAGATTTTTCGGTACAAAGTCATTTTGGAAAATTGTGGCAGCATAATATAATCAGCAATATAAAGCTTTTGGAAAATACTAAACAGATTAACTACGAAAAGCTTGATACAAAAAATACAACTGCCCTTATTCTTGCAGCAGGCCCTACAATTGACAAAACAATTACCCAAATAAAAAACAATCCTCATAAATACTTTTTAATTGCAACAGACACCGCATTTTCTATTTTACTTTCTTACAACTTAATTGCAGATGCAGTTGTTTCGCTAGACGGTCAGAATGTTTCTACTTCACATTTTATTCATTCACACGCCTTTGATATTTCTAAAACTATATTCCTTTTTGATTTGTGCGCAAATGATTCTGCTGTAAAAAAGATAATTAACGAAAATGGTAACGTAAGCTTTTTTGTAAGTGGTCATCCGCTTGCAGATTATATAAATCAGAATTTTGAGATTGGATTACCAAAACTTTTTTCTGGAGCCGGGACAGTTACAATCAGTGCTGTTGATTTTGCAATTAAATGCGGTTTTGAAAATATTTGGGTAGCCGGAGCCGATTTTGGTTATTCAAATGGAAAGCCTTACGCAAAAGGAACATATTTAGACAGGATTTATAATAAAACAAGCCAGAGACTTAACAACATTCAAAATCAATTTTGTACACTTATGTATAGAACACCTCTTATTCAAAAAGAGCCTGCTATATCTACAACTCAAATCCTTCAGGCATATCAAACATCATTTGAAGATTATCTATTGGCACAAGGCCTTAATTTTGCAAAAGAAAACGATTTATATAAGATTTCAAATCAAAAGTCACAATCAGCTGTATTTACAAAGTTTAATGCAACTAACGGAAACAAAATTGTAGAACAGCTGTATAAAGACATTTTATCTGTAGACGCAGATCGTCCAATAAATTCAATATTTGAATTAACAAAAACAGATATTTGTCTTTTACCGTTAATATCCTGGCACAAAAATATCGATAATAGTAATATAACTGATTTTAAATATTTTTATAAAAAGGTTTTGGGAGGAATTAAAAAATGAAAAAATCATTCATTATTATTTATTCAGTAATTGTTTCGATTGTATTAATATTTTCAATCTCTTATTTTGCAGTGAATATTTATAATGAAAATGCTCACGGAAGTCTCAGAACAGAACTTAGATTTGATAAGGTTGTAAATGGCATAAAATCAACTTACGAAAAGAATAATATTTCTGCTATGGAAAAGAACAGACAAATCCAGAATACAATCGGGGATACAAAGGATTTTTCTTATTTATTAATTACTGTTGACGGAAAGCCTTCATACGTTTTTCCAGAAGGTCTTGATTACACCTCTTCCCTGCAAAACACATCTAAGTTAGTTATACCTTACAACAGAACCTTAAAGATAAACGGAAGCCTTGTGATTATTTCTGCAGGCCTTTATTCTTTACGCCCTTCTTCTATTTTTGATTATTCAAAGATTTCTTTCTTTATAATTTTAATTGTTGCTCTTATTACAATTATTCTCATCATTTATAATAATCACTTTGCAAAAGAACAGCCAAAGAGAACTGTTGTAAAAACTAAAAAAGTGGTTAAAGAAGAAGACCTTGAAGAAGACGAAGAAATTGAAGTTGTAGAAGAAGATGATGATGAAGCTTATGAAGAAATTGAACAGACTGAAGAAGCTCCTGTAAATGAAGAACCAGCAGTTGAAGAAGAGCCTGTTAAAGAAGAAGCCCCTGCCCCAGAACCTCAGGCTTCAAAAGAAGAGCTTCCATTAAAAGATTTTGAACCTGTAGAGCTTATTCCAAATGCAGAACCTGTTACCGAAAATGGGCTTTTCTCTCCAGATACAGGTTTTGGCTGGGAATCATATTTAATGACAAGACTTGATAATGAATTAAATCGTGCTACAGCAAGCGAACTTGATCTTGCACTCTTTATCATTAAGCTCGATGGTCTTGGACGCAAAAATCCTTTGATGAAAAAAATTTGTGAATATCTTACAGTTGAATTCCAGTTCAAGGATTTACTTTTTGAATATAAAGATGATTCAATCTGCGGTTTAAAAATCAGCATGAACATAGACAACGCAATTACATTTGCAGAAAAGCTTGTTGCTGAAATTAAAAATATAACTGCAGAAGAAGGTCCAACAGTACTTGCCGGTGTAACAACAAGAGGCATTCGAATGGTTTCTGGAGAACGATTATTAAAAGAAGCCGATGAAGCAGTAAAGCATGCAGCTGAAGATCCAAAATGTCCTGTTGTTGGCTTTAGAGCTGACGCTGTAAAATATAGGAAGTTCTTAGAGACTAATTAATCTCTGCATCAGGAATTTCTGCCTGTTCAGCTGTTTCAGATTCTTCTGGAGCTTGGGCAGATTCAAACTGCTTTCCCAATTCCTCGAGGCGTTTGCTTTCGGGGAATTTTTCTTTTAAAATATCATATTGAATTGAAGCTTCATCCTTCTGCTCATCTGCCAAAAGAACACAAATATAGTTTTCAAGAACCTCTGGAGATTCAGGGATTTTTTCTATCAAATCTTTATAGATCTCCAAAGATTTATCTATATTTCCATTCATGGCATAAATATATGCAACAGAAGATTGAATTGTTGTATTTTCAGGATCTCGCTTAAGCATTGTTTCGTAAGCAGTTTGTGCATCGCCCCACTTTGACTGATACACATAACATTTTGCAAGCTTGTAGTAAGCATTCCAGTAAATATCTTTGTTTCCCATTGCAGCTTTATAATATGTTTCTGCTTTATCAAACTTTTCAAGGCCAAAATAAATGTCTGCAATATTTTGATATTCAATATAAATATTTGAAGTTACAGCATCGCTTTGACCTGGAATAGGAACAGCAACTTTATTTGAGGAACAAGAAATATTTAAGAAAAGGACTGCGGCACAGATAAATACCGCAACACTATTTTTAGCCCAAAACAATCTTTTCAATTTCATAAAGCTGTGACTTATAAAGACCTGAAATATTATGACCATAATCTGCAATAAGCTGAATCATATTGCGAGGAGCATCTTTTGTATCGCAGCCATTCAAACGGTCACCTGCATCGCCAAGACCTGGCATGATGTAAGCTTTTTCGTTCATTACAGGATCCATCCAAAGTGTATAACATGTACAATTTTCCAAAGCACGTGTTACACGAATAGATCCTTTGAGTGTAGAAATTGTATTAAAGAAAGCAATTGATTTTGGTTTTACACCCTGGCTCTGAAGGTATTTTACAACAGTAACAAGAGAACCACCGGTTGCATTCATTGGATCTGCAAAAATCAAATCTTTTCCGTCGAGCTGTTCAAGGTTGAAGAAAGATTTGTTCAAATCCATGATGTATTCCATATCGGCTTCGTTCTTTGTATCGTTGCGGCTGATTTTGAAAAGTGCAAATGGAGTTTTATAATCGTGGCTTGAATATTCCTGGATTTCTTTTGACATAATCATACTTGGCAAAAGAGCACCACGGAGCATTACACAAATTGCGCTGTTTTCTATTTTATAATCAATATCAGGGATTTTATGAACTGCATAATTTTGAACTGGGAAATTAACAGGAGTTTTTACAACAATATGACCTTTCTTGTCGCTATGTTGATCTGTGTATGCCATGCGGAAAAGCATTTCGTAGGCACGCTGGCTGTAATACATAAATTCCTGATGGTCTGTTCTAACATCACGGAGCTTTGAAATTACACGAGAGCATTCTGCATGAGCGCCTTCTTCGGTAACAAAAGAATAAACTTTTATAGCAGGGTGCTTTGAACAAATCTTCTGCATTTCGTGTCCAAGCTTATCGTATCCTTCAATAATTTTTTCCTCGTTTAAAGGATCAAAGGATTTCATAGTTTCCTTGAACATTACTTCCAGGTTTTTCAAATCTGCCATATCTTCTGATGTAAGATATCCGTCCAGATCCTCTGCTTTAAGAATAATCTTGTTGTCTGACATTTTGTGCCTCCTGTTTTTTATAATGATAAAATATCGTACAGCTGTTTTTTACTCAGCTTTATTCCGTCAATTTTTACTTCTGTTTCTTTTAGAGATTTGTCATCTCCGTCTGCAAGTCCAAATGCAAAACCAAGCATTATTTTTCCTGCTTTTGCAGCCTTTACATTCTTAAAATCAAAAATAAAATCAAGAATATACTGTTTATCGTTTTTTGGATCACAAACAAAAGAGCCGCGTACAGTATTAAGCTGAAGTGTCAGTTTTTGTCCTGTGAGCATAAGAAGGAAAGTCTCAGGTTTGTTTGTAATAAAACGAATTTCTGAATCTGATTCTGTTATTTGTGAATATGTAAGTGCATCAAGTTCTTCGTAAGTAACGCCAACAGATTCTTCTGCAGGTATATTATGAATATGATCATATTTAGCAAGCATGCCTTCTACATCTTCACCCATTAAAGAGATTTTGTCGGAAGGAAATGCTAAGGTAAGATCGTTTTGTTTGAATACACCATATTTTGCCTGACTGTCAGGACCTGTAAATTCAGAAACTTCCCAGCCGTTTTTCTTGTTGAGAATTTTTGGCAAATATTTAACAGGAATGTTAGAATCAATTGCAAGCTGGATTTTTGGATCTTTGTTATCTGCATTAAGACCAGCATAAGCTCTGTCTACCCTGCTCAATATTTCTTTTAAGTCACCTTCTGAAATATCAGGAATATTGCTTTTAATTACATATTCTACAAGCTGTGGATCTGCAGCTGTTGGAATAGAAATATAAAAATTCTTATTCTTGTTTAAAAGGTCAGGTGCTTTTACAACAGTTCCTGTAGGTACAGTTTTACAGGAGGCCATTAGTAAAACAAATGCAATGAACAGGCCCTTCGACAAGCTCAGGGCCCATAATGAATTATGCTTTTTCAATATTCATACTCCATGTTTTGTCATCAGCTTCAATCTGATTTCCCTTGAGAGAGGAATCCCAATCTATTTTGCTTGCAAGAGTTTCGTTTGCAATAAAGTCTGCGAACATTTCGTATGCAGCTTTAAGTTCATCATCTCCGCCAAGAACAAGCTTGATTCTGTCAGTTACATTGTAGCCGTTTTCTTTACGCTGATTCTGAATACCGCGGATAAGATCACGTACATAACCTTCTTTCTTAAGCTCGTCTGTAATCTTTGAGTCCAGTCCAACAGTAAGAGTTCCGTCGTTCAAAACTTTAAGGTCATCTTTTTCAAAGCGGTCCACAATAACTTTTTCTGCGTCAAGTTCTACAGAAGTTCCTGCAACATCAATTGTAAGCTTTGTTCCGTCAAGAATTGACTGAATCTGTTCGCTTGTAAGCTCTGCAATAATACCTGCTGCCTGCTTCATAAGGCCACCAAGCTCTTTACCAAGAACCTTAAAGTTAGCCTTAGCTTTATATTCTACAAGCTCATCTTCGCGGTCATGGAATTCAACCTTCTTAACGTTGAGTTCTTCGCGGATAGAATCTTCCATCTCAGCAAGAACGCGCTTTTCGTCAGGGTTACGTGTAACAAGTGCTACGCTTGCAAGTGGCTGACGGTTCTTGAGGTTGAACTGGTTACGCAAGCTGTGTCCCATAGAAACTGCTTTCTGAACAGTTGCCATCTTGAACTCAAGCTCTTCGTTAATCCATGCTTTATTTGGAACAGGATAATCACAAAGGTGAACAGATTCTTTATCACCTTCAACCTTGAGGTTCTGATACATTTCTTCTGTAATGAATGGAACAAATGGAGCGGCAACCTGTGCAAGAGTTTTAAGTGCTATATAAAGTGCTTCGTAAGCTTCTGCCTTGTCACTGTCGTTTTCTGATTTCCAGAAACGGCGGCGGCTTCGGCGGATATACCAGTTATTAAGTTCATCAATAAATTTAACGATTGGGTCAATTGAGCCAGACAAATCATAAGCATCAAGAGCAGCAGCAACTTCGCTGATAAGATTCTGAGTAATAGAAAGGAGCCAAGCGTCCAAAGGATTTGATGGAGTCTTGTCGTCAAATAAATGTCCTGTTGGAGCAGCCTTATCAATATTTGCATATGTTACAAAGAATGAATAAGAGTTCCACCATGGAATGATGATTGACTTAAGAACATCGCGAACACCTTCATCGCTGTAGCGGATTTCATCAGCCTTAACAACAGCAGAGTGCATTAAGAACAAACGGATTGCATCTGCACCAAACTTATTGATTGCTTCTACAGGGTCTGTGTAGTTGCGCAAAGACTTAGACATCTTTCGTCCGTCGCTTGCAAGTACAATTCCGTTTACAATACAGTTTTCAAAAGCAGGTTTGTCAAAAAGCTGTGCTGCCAGAACTGTAAGTGTGTAGAACCATCCGCGTGTCTGGTCCAGACCTTCGGAGATAAAGTTTGCAGGGAAGTTAGCTTCAAACTTTTCTTTATTTTCAAATGGATAGTGAACCTGTGCATAAGGCATTGAACCTGATTCAAACCAGCAGTCAAATACTTCCGGGATACGGCGCATTGTACCTTTACCGCACTTAGGACACTTAAATGTAATCTTATCTACAAACTGTTTGTGAAGATCTTCCGGGTAAGTTCCGCTAAGATCTTTAAGTTCCTGACGACTTCCTACACAAAGAGTATGTTTACAGTCAGGGTCATCACAACGCCAGATTGGAATTGGGTTACCCCAGTAGCGGTTACGGCTTACTGCCCAGTCGCGTGCACCTGCAAGCCATTTACCAAAACGTCCCTCTTTAATATGTGAAGGCTGCCAGTTGATTTTGCTGTTTGCACGGAGCAATACATCGTGATAATCTGCAACCTTTACGAACCAGCTGCCGATACCACGGTAAATAAGTGGAGAACCACAACGCCAGCAGTGAGGATAAGAGTGAACGATTGAATCGCGCTTAACAAGCTTGCCCTCGTCCTTAAGGCGTTTCATAATTTCTTTATCTGCGTCTTTTACAAAAAGTCCTTCATAGTCAGAAACTTCTTTTGTAAACTTACATTCCGCATCAATTGGTTCTACTTCCGGTACACCGCTGCCTGCGAATACTTTATGGTCTTCTTCACCAAAGGCAGGAGCAATATGAACAATACCGGTACCGTCTTCTGTAGAAACATAAAGTGCGTTGAACATGCGGAAAGCACCCTTTTCGCACTTCTGGCCACTCATCTCTTCGCAAACTTTTGCATCTTTAAGCTGTGCAAAATATGGGAAAAGAGGTTCGTATTCAGCACCTACAAATTCTTTACCCTTGTGACGGTAGATAATTTCGTAGTCAGCTTCGTTTTTATAATATGCGCTAAGACGTGCTTCTGCAAAAATGTAGTAGTCACCGCTTTCTTTATCAAGAATCTTTACATAGTCAATATCTGGTCCCATACAAAGACCGAGGTTTGAAGGCAATGTCCATGGAGTTGTTGTCCATGCAAGGAAGTATGTTTTTCCGTTTGCCATGTCTGGATCTTTTACACCGTCTGGAGCTTTTGTAATCTTAAAGCGTACAGTTACAGTCTGATCCTGAACATCCTTATAGCCCTGTGCAAGTTCGTGTGTAGACAAAACTGTAGAACAGCGTGGACAGTAAGGGAGAATATATTTTCCTTCGTAAATGAGCTTTTTATCCCAGAGAGATTTTGCAACCCACCAGATAGATTCCATGTATTCTGGATTCATTGTCTTGTAGTCGTTATCAAAATCTACCCAGCGTCCCATACGAGTAATTGTCTGTCGCCATTCTTTTGTATAACGCAAAACTGATGCACGGCAAGCTTCGTTAAACTTATCAATACCCATTGCTTCAATTTCGTGTTTAGAGTTGATATTAAGCTCTTTTTCAATAAGGTTTTCAATTGGAAGACCATGACAGTCCCAACCAAAACGGCGTTCTACACGCTTGCCCTTCATTGTCTGGTAGCGTGGAATAATATCTTTAATTGTTGATGGAATAAAATGTCCAAAGTGTGGGAGACCTGTAGCAAACGGAGGACCATCATAAAAAACAAAGTCCTCTGCCCCTTCTCTCTGGCTTACTGACTTTTTAAAGATGTCATTATCCTGCCAGAATTTTAATACTTCTTCTTCCTTTTTCGGAAAATCAACTTTTGGATCAACCGGTTTAAAACTCATTAAAGTGTCCTTTTTTATAAAATTTAAGTTAAAATATTATGCCATAAATTAGAAAAATATTCTATATATAAAAAAAATGAGATTCTTATTTTAGAGTGATTTTAGTAGTTTAATTCTTTAAAAGCTTTAATGAGTGTATTGCTGTTAGGTGCTGTAATTGATTCTTCAGCTTCGGGAACACTTACAGCTTTAAATGCTTTCCAGGCATCTTTTAAAGGAAATATTACAGCCTCTTCACCTGCTTTTACCCACTGACTGTAGCCTGTACGCAAAGCAAGCTCAAAGGTATCGGTACACAAGGTTATTTCATAAGGTATCCAGGCTTTGTTATCGTATTCTACAAAACATCCTCTTGGAACTACCTGTGCTGCTTTTTCTGGAGCAACACCTGAATCAAAAGCAATATAAATATGACCAGGGATCGTAATAAATGCAGTTTCAATTCCAATTGCTTCTAAAAGCGAACAGTTCATAATAGAAAGGTCATCACAGTCGCCACCATGATATGAAAGTGTCTGGTATGGGAACTGCAAAAAGTCTATTGAAAGACTTCCTGTATTATCTGAATATGCAGATGTCGGGTCTATTACATAGTTAATTCCATATTCCTTTAAGGCACAGAACAATGCACCTGCATATTGAATATTTACAGGAATATCTTTTCTCAAAGAGCCCTTTACTATTGATTTTACCTGTCTTGCAAATTTAAGCGCACTTGCATCACGAGGAGAAACAAATGCGGCAGCCTGCCTGTCATCGGCCCAGGTCATTGAGTTTCGGCTCAAAGTTGTAAACGACAAATTATGAGAAAAATCCTTTGATTTATTTAAAAGCTTATATTCAATATAAATTGTTCCGTCGGTAATAGAATCAGAAAGCTGACCTAAAATACTTTCGTTTAAAAGTGCTGTAATCTCTACATCTACAGCTTCTCCCTGTTCAATTTTATTAAATGAACCAACAAGAGTTTTTGTGAGCATATACTGGTTATTAAAATAAACCTTTACATCGTTTATAGCTGCTTCTTCGTTATTTTGAATTGTGATTGTGCCAAAAGGATTATCGCTGTAATGTGCATAAAATACAGGAAAAAGAGGCTGAAGCTGTTCATCAGTAATTTCAAGATTTGATGAATAGCGCATTCCTTTTGAAAAATTATACGCTACACCAATTCCACCGTGAATTGCATGAGAAAAAACACGTTCTGGAATTGAAAGGGCTTTGTATCCTGCAAATATCGAAACATCAAGCTCTGGCAATATGTGAATATTTGCATTAAGTCTGCCGCCATAAAAATATCCGTTTTGAGCCGGTAATTTTTCAACCTTGTTTTCTGTAATAGTCCAGATGCCACCATAACCTTCGGGATGCAGATAAAACCTGTCAGAAAGGCGTATACTGTAGCCAATTCCACCACCAAAATCGAGAGACTGTTCACTTTTTATGACATCTTCAAAAAGGTTATAGAAAGAACCCTGCACAGAAAACATAAGTCTGTCGTTTGTTCTAAAGGTTACCGGAGAAAAATCAAGGCTTAAAATGCCACCGGCAGAAACATCTGCAACTCCCAGAAAATAAGAATATGAAGGTAATAATCTTATCTGGAATTCCGAAGAAAACGCAGAATTATTTACTGCAAAAAGAAAAAATAAAATAAAAAAAGCAGATATTGATTTTTTCATATTATTCGCCTAAAACTCCAATTTTGGTGTTCAGACTTTCAATACCCTTTTGTGCAGCTTTATTTTCAGGATCTTTTTTAAGAACCTTTTTATATTGCTCCATAGCTGCAGTATAATTTTGTTCAATAACGTAAATATTGGCTATATTTATCATTGCAGAAACAGAATCAGATTTTGCAAAGGCAGTTTTTGCTTCGTTATAACGCATTGCACGAACAAGCGCCACTCCAAGTTTATTTGAATCTCCAGTCTTTTCTATTGCTTTTACAATAGGATTAAGGTCTGTAATAATATAATTCTTTACTGCAACCTCAAGCTGTTTTGAAACTAAGTTGCTTGCAGGCTTTGGTAAGCTTTTTGAAGATACGTTGTAAACTACAGGCTTATAAACTGTCCATGCATCTTCAAGAAGAATAAATTCATATTCGCCTTCTTCATCTGCAAGGGCGGCCTGAACTGCTTTTGCACCAGTTTGTCTGCTTGTAGTAAAGCCTTTTTCATATTTGGCCATAGAAAGCGGAAGATAAACTTTATCGGCATCATAATCTATAAATACAGAAGACTCGTTTGCAAAATGATTTTTTACAGAAGCAGCTGGCATATTAAGATCAACAAAAACAATAAAATCATCTTTAGTTGCCATATAACCGCAGCTTATACCCTGGGCTTCAAGAAGAGACATAAGAAGAATTCCAAGGTCATCATAATCTCCGCCAAGGCATTCCATTGTTTGAAGCGGATAAAGAATTGAGTCTATTTCTTCAGACAAGTGATAATCAACATAAGGTGTAAGAGTATCTTCTGAATAATTAATTGAAGCAGAACGAAGTGCAACAAACATAGCTGCAGCAAACTGGAAATTACGGTTCATACCTGTTGCAAGCTGATTTCTTGCAATGCCCGCAATTGATTTTGCAAAGTTCTGGATTTCTGGAGTTTCAGAAGAAACAAATGAGCTTAAAGCGGCAAGATCTGACCACATAAAGGCATTTCTATTACGAACCTTAAGAGAAATGCTTTGTTCAATACGTCGTTTTTGTCCTAAAAGCTCGTATTCAATAATTACAGAACCAGGAATAAGACCGTCTTCTGTAAAGTTCATTATTGCATTAGAAAAATCAATGTAAAGAGGAACCTCTTCTTTTTTGTAGCGGTTCAACTGCTTTATATATGCACATTCAATTATGCTGTTTGTATATTTTTCACCGTCAAAATAAATATGAACGTTTCTGATTTCGGCAGATTCATGATTAGTAATTGTAATCATACCGCATTCATTATCACGGTATATTCTGCTGAACGAAGGATTTATATCATCATATTGTTCAAGTGTAACAAGAATAGACTTTGATTCACGCTTTGAACCTGTTGATTTATTAAGCTTAAAGCCTATTCCGGCATATATTCCGTTATTGAAATTTGAAAAATCTGTTTTTACATAAGCAAGATAACCGCCTGTAGCAGTTAAAATGAAATCTGGTGAAAATCTGAAGCCAAGTTCTGCAAAGCCTCTGTAATAAAGACCGGTAGGATTATATGTATTATATACACCTCCGTCTTCGCGTACATTAACTATTCCAGAATTAATACCAAAGCCACCGCCAAGACCTGTGTATAATCTTGATAATGGATAGTAATAAAAACCAAGATCAAGACCACCGCCAAAAAGTTGCATAGGTTTAACAAAGCCGTTTGGTTTGAAAATTGAATAATTACCTTCAAGACCAACAGTCATAAATCCAAAAAGATTTAAATCTGACTGGAGTAAGCCTGTAAATCCATAAGGGATATCTTCTTGTAAAGGAATGTTTACAGCAGGGGCTAAAGTGAAGGTAAAATCGGTAGAGTGCAATTTGCTTACAGCGCTAAATGAACATAAAAAAAACAGCGAGAATAAATAAGTTTTTATAACTCTCTTCATATCTATTGTATTATACCATAGGATATAGGAAAATTAAAGCAAATTTATATAAAAACACTTGAAACAAAATTGTGATTCTGATATATTACATAAATCAACATTAATTGATACGGGCCATTAGCTCAGCTGGTAGAGCAACAGACTCTTAATCTGTGGGTCGCAAGTTCGATCCTTGCATGGCTCAATACCTTTAAGTTTAGCGAGAGTGGTGAAATTGGCATACACGCTAGACTTAGGATCTAGTGCTTCGGCGTGAGGGTTCAAGTCCCTCCTCTCGCACAATTTTACAAAATATTCTGCGGGAATAGCTCAGTGGTAGAGCGCCACCTTGCCAAGGTGGATGTCGCGGGTCCAACTCCCGTTTCCCGCTCTATTTCAAAATAGAGACCTGAAAGCGCAATAAAATTATTTGCGGGAATAGCTCAGTGGTAGAGCGCCACCTTGCCAAGGTGGATGTCGCGGGTCCAACTCCCGTTTCCCGCTCTAAAATATAAAAAAGCGATTCAGAAAAATCTGAACCGCTTTTTTTTTAACTTTTTTTAAGAGGTAAAACAAAGTGAAACTTACAAAAGAATTCACAAGCTTGGAAAAATCAGCAGTAAAACTTACTGTAACAATTGGAAAGAAAGAAGTTGAAGAAGCTTACAAATCAACACTTTCTAAGTATGTAAAAAGCGCACAGATTCCTGGATTCAGAAAAGGTCATGTTCCAGCTTCAGTTTTAGAGCGCAAATACGGAGAATCTATTAAGGCCGATACAATCAGTGAACTTATTGACGAATCATTCAAACAGATTTTTGATGAAGAAACTGATAACAAACCTCTTCCTTATGCACAGCCAATCATGGAAAACGCTCCAGAAATGGATGTTACAAAAGATCTTACTTACACAGTTACTTATGATATCTTCCCTAAGGTTTCTGTAAAGGATTTCTCTGGAATTTCTTACAAAGAGCCACAGGTTACAATCGGCGATGCTGATATTAAAGAAGAACTTAAGAACATGCAGGAACGCAATGCTCTTGTTGTAGAAAAGAAAGACGGCGTTGTTGCTAAAGATGATATCGTAACAATTAACTACTGCGAACTTGATGACAAGGGAAACAAAATCGAAGGTACAGACCGTGAAGACTTTGTATTTACAGTAGGAACTGGCGAAAACATCTATAAGATTGATGATGAAATCATCGGAATGAAGAAAGATGAAACAAAATCAATCACAAAGAAATATAAGAAAGACGATCCTGATGAAGAGCTTGCAGGAAAAACAAAGAATATCAGCGTAACAATTAAAGCTGTTAAAATCCGTGACCTCCCTGCCCTTGATGATGACTTTGCTCAGGACTGCAACGAAAAATATAAGACACTTGATGATCTTAAAGCAGATATTAAGCGTAACATGGAAACAGCAGTTTCCAGAAGAATTAAAGAGCTTAAGAATAACGACATTCTTTCTCAACTTATTGAAAAGAACAAGTTTGACATTCCAGCTTCTATGCTCGACATGGAGCTTAAAGGCCGCTGGGATATGATGGCTCAGCAGTTCC
>JBGVAV010000090.1:0-15802 GCA_045224915.1 Treponema sp. | reverse complement strand
CTGCATATTTACGAAACAGAATCCGTAGTGAGTTTGTGCCTCTTTTGAACGAGAACTTTGCGGGCTGGGATAAAGCTGTGCTTACGGGCGCTCAGAAAGCGGCAGATGATGCGGAAGTTTTAAGTCAGATTATTGAGCTTGAACCAGGTGAATTGAGCTGGGACGATTCTTTTTATGAGTTTCCGCGGGGCCTTCAAATTCGAGTACTTTTAAAGCTTGCCAATAATGCCGGCTGCAGCACGCGTATTCCTTATGCTTTTTTGCTGGATGTGTGCGATTGTGCCAAACATGCCGATAATTATAATAGAAGAAAAGTAGAAAAACGCTTTGAAGATTTGTGCTTCACCTTGGATAGGAAAGGTGTTTCTGTAAAAAAATGCCAGGAAGTACAGAATGAAATTGTTTTTTCTGCTATAATAGAAAAGAGTGGTTTTTATGAAGCTCCTGCGGGGCGCGTTTTTGTTCCCCAAGGCTTTGATTTTCCACTTCGCATAAGAAGCTGGTGTCCCGGAGACGAGGTTGCAACAGCAGACGGCGGTACAAAAAAAGTTGCAGATGTTTTTTCTGACTGGCATGTTCCACAAGAAAAACGTCAGTATATTCCGGTTGTTCAGGAATTAAAAACTCCTGAGCAAAAAATTGTTTGTATTTTAGGCAGCAGTTTTGGCTACAAAGATTGGATTGTTAAAAATGAAAAAATGTAGATTCTTTTTTGTTTGTTTAGTTTTGATTGCAGGAATGCACAACGCCTTTGCGCAGAATAAAGGCGTTGCTTCAGCAAATAGAAAAACTGCAGAAAGATGTCTTTCGCTTTCTGAAAATTATATGCTTAATTCGGACTGGCAGAATGCACTTAATCAGGCAGAGCTTGGTCTTTCTTATGATGAAACAATTTCTGATCTTTTTTATGTAAAGGCAGCCGCTCAAAGTAATCTTGGGTTTACAAAGGCTCAGGTGCTCCAGACAATTAAAGAATCATTTACAAAAGATAACTGGATTAATTATACAAAAAATAGTGCACGCATTTTGTACGCAGATATTCTTTGCGCAACATGTCAGTATGAGCAGTCGCTTGCTGTTCTTGATATGGAACCGCTTTTGTATTCTGCAGACTCTGAGTTTATCAGAATCAAAAATTACTACAGAATGGGAACAACTGCTTCAATTGCACAGGCTAGGGCAAGACTTAATTCTTCAAGAAAAATCTATCCAAAGGATGTGCGTTTTCCAAACCTGTTCTTTATGTTTGAAATGGCATTTATGAATTATGCAGAACGAACAGGAACTCCTTATGAAATCCCTGAGCTTGTTCAGACAATTGCAGATTCGTATATTGCAAAGCTTCCAGACTATTCTTCAACCGATATTGAAAGTGAAATTATTGCGCTTTTATTCTGCAGCGGTGAACAGCAGAAGCGCCTCCTTAAAGCAGTAGGCGAAAAAAATCAGAATCATCCTTTGTATGCGTATGCAGCACTCAAGGCCGGCATTATTTCTGAAGAAAAAGCGTTTAATCTTTTCTTTGAATCTTCCGGCGATGTTTATAATCTTGGACTTTTAGAAAACTTTTCAATGCTTATTACGGACGAAGCACTTGTTCAGAATTTCAGTGATCACTTAAAATCAATGACTGGAACTGTTTACATAGACAACGACCTTGATCTTCTGGATGAGCTTACAGTTGTTTATGAACGTGGTCGTGCAAAATCAATTTTGTATGACAAGAACTCTGATGGCGTGGCAGAATTAAGTGCTCAATGCGATTTTGGAACTCCGGTTTCTCTTGTTCTTGACGGCGGTAAGTACGATTTAGCTTATGATGACTATCCTTGCCTTGCAAAGATAACAGATTCAACAGACGGCAATGTATATCATTTCTTGAGTTATGATTTTTCATTTGATCCTTTTGAAATGACTGTTGATACTTTGTTCTCCCGCTTTAATGCCGATTTTTATATTCCGCTTATTGATAGCGAAATTGAAAGCCCGGATAAATATCAGCTTGCAAAAAATGCTTCTTCACTTGAGCTTGCAACAAAAGAAAGAGACGGCTCTCGTGTTATCTATACAATTTTCGAAGGCCGCCCTGTTTTTGCAGTATTTATGAGCAACGGTGTGCGTTATGCGTATGCTACAATTGAACCTGGTTGTCCTTTTGTTCGTTATTCAGATTCCGATGGCGATGGTGTTTATGAAACTGCCGAAACCTTTGATATTGATAATGAAAACAAATACACAGACCAGATTGATATTCAGATTGTAAAAAATATTTTTGGTGAGAATGTATTCAGCGAAAAACTGTTTATAAAGAAAATCGAAGTTGACCGCAACGCAGATACAATCATAGAGTTCTCGGAACAGTATCTTGGAAACAACGGAAAGATTTCTTCATGGGATACAGATAATGATGGAAATCTTGATTATGAATATATCCGCTATCCTGACGCTCCAGATACAAAGCTTACAGAAGAGACTATCTTTTATGCAAAGGATGGTACAGAATTTGTTTCACTCCAAAATGAAGATGGAGTTCCAACAGTTCTTAAATATGAAGGTGAGCTTGTTGATGTTGTTAAAGGTCAGACTCAGAATTTTTATTGGGTTGGAGAGCAGGGAAGTTTAACTCAGGAAAATGCTGTAAGTGATGCTGTAAAAGATGGCATAACAGATGGTGCTGTAATGCTTGTAAAAATAGAAGAAAACAGACTGTCTGTAATAAAGATTGGTAGTGCATATTTTTTAAGAATTGTTCCTCCAACAGAAATTACAGAAGTAGAGACAGAATAAAATGAAGGTTGTTAGTTTAAACAAACATAGCTTTTTTACTCGATTATTTTTTTGCGTTTTTTTATGCAGTTTTTTTTCTGGCTGTAAATCAATAAAACAACCACAGAGTATTGCTCAGCCTCTTGATTATACAGATCAGGATGTTATTGATAACGAAATAAAAACAATCCGCGAGCTGCAGGAAAAAGAAAGTACACGTGCTTTGTTCCGTGCCTGTCTTTTAGACGATGAAGAAATTATTAACGAATGTGTTGATATAGTTTTGAATCAGGTTCAAAAAGCTCAGGAAGAAAACGACTTTGCTTGTGCAATACGATTATACAAATCGTTGTTTTCTGTTGAACAGGCTTTTCCTCAAAAAATCAAAAGCGAATTTCTTCACGATAATCAGTATGAAAAATGCGTTGAGGAATTATATAAAGATGTACCGGGCCTCACTGTAGATAAAGAAAAGCTTCCTTCTTCAATCAGCGATTGTATAAATGCAACAGTTACTGTTTGGGTAGACCAGGGCTACAAAGTAGAAAATGGAAACGGTTATGCAGACATTGTAATTGGTTCCGGATTTTTTATTGACCGACGCGGCTACATTGTTACAAATCACCATGTTATTGCAGAGGTTGTAAATCCAAAACGAAAGACAAACTGCAAGGTTTATATAAAGCTTCCTGCCGATATGGAAAAGAAAATTCCTGCAAAGGTTGTTGGCTGGGATTCTGTATTAGATCTTGCGCTTTTAAAAGTTGAATATGAACCTGATTTTGTTCTTGCACTTGGTTCGAGCTCTGACCTTGAAGTTGGAGATAATATTTCTGCAATAGGAACTCCTATTGGGCTTGAAGGAACAATTACAAGCGGAATTATTTCTTCTACATCAAGAACTTTAATGACTATAGGAAAGGTTTTCCAGATTGATGCAGCTGTAAACTCAGGGAACTCTGGCGGACCTTTGATTGATTCTAACAAAACTGTTCAGGCAATTGTTTTTGCAGGCATGCTGCAGTTCCAGGGCTTGAACTTTGCAATTCCAGTTGAATACTTAAAACAGGAGCTACCTCTGCTTTACAGGGGCGAAGAATTAAAGCATTGCTGGCTTGGAGCTTACGGTCACACAAAGAGAACACGAAACACTTTTGAAGGCCTTGAAGTTCAATATGTAATGCCTGGTGGTTCTGCAAGTTATACCGGTCTTGAAATTGATGATGTGCTTATAAACGCAGATGGAAAAAATATTTCGTCGCTTGAAGAGTTTCAGATTTTGTGCATGAAGTATGAGCCTGGAACAATTATAAACGGAACAATAATTAATAACGGCCAGAAAAAGGATGTTCTTCTTTATTTAGATAAACGTCCAGAGGCTCCTCTCAAATTAATTTTTGAAAGCGATTTTGTTGATGATTCATTTATTCCAATCTTAGGAATCAAAATGGTGCGTTCATCGACAATAAATAAAAAATCCTATAGAATAGAATACGTATTGGAAGGAAGTATAGCAGATCAGAACAGCTTTTCCGAGAATGATAATCTTGAATTGCTTGATGTCCAGTTTGATGATGTGAATAATGTTTTTTATGCATTAATCCAGATTGAGAGAAGAAAGAAAGGTCTCTTGAAAATTCAAATAGGGCTCGGAACTTCCTATGACAATCCAAATTATTTTTAATACGTCTACATACGGGGAAAACACATGACAGAAATGAAATACAAGCGCAACTTTTGTATTGTAGCGCATATTGACCATGGTAAATCTACTTTATCTGACCGTCTCATCCAAAAAGCCAAAATCATTGATGACCGCAAGATGATGAATCAGATTCTTGATAATATGGATATTGAACGTGAGCGCGGAATTACAATCAAAAGTCAGGCTGTAACAATTCCTTATCACGCAAAGGATGGTCATGATTACGAACTAAACTTTGTAGATACTCCGGGCCACGTAGACTTTTCTTATGAGGTTTCCCGGGCAATTGCTTCTTGTGAAGGAGCCTTGCTTTTAATAGATGCCACTCAGGGTGTAGAAAGTCAGACTGTAAGTAATATGTACATGGCGCTTGAGCATGATCTTACAATGGTGCCTGTAATTAATAAGATTGATCTTGCATCGGCAGATATTCCTTCCTGCAAAACTCAGATTGATAACGAGCTTGGACTAGATTCCAGCGAGGCAATGTGCGTTTCTGCAAAAACTGGTGAAGGTATAGACGAGCTCATGGAAGCAATCGTTACAAAGTTTCCTGCTCCTACTGGAGACCCAAACGGAAAGCTTGCTGCCCTTATTTTTGACTGTCATTATGATGTTTACCGTGGTGTAGTTGTTCATGTTCGCGTTATGGAAGGACGACTTAAAACCGGTGACCTTATTAAAATGATGAGCACTGGCCGTGAATATAAAGTAGAGCAGTGCGGTATTTTTAAGATTAATTATGAAGAGACTGGTGTTCTTGAAGCTGGTGACGTAGGATATATTATTTCGGGTCTAAAAACTGTAAGCGATGTAAAAGTAGGTGATACAATTACTTCTGTTGCAAATGGTGTTGAAGAGCCTCTTCCTGGTTTTAAGGAAGTTAAGCCTGTTGTATATTCTTCTATTTATCCAATGGATTCTAATGATTATGAAGAACTAAAAGACAGCATGGAAAAGCTTAAGCTCAATGATGCAAGTTTGATTTATGAGAAGGATAATTCTCTTGCGCTTGGTAACGGTTTCCGCTGCGGATTTTTGGGACTTCTTCATCTTGAAATTGTTCAGGAACGACTTGAGCGTGATTTTGATCAGGCTGTAATTTTTACAGCTCCGTCTGTACGTTACCTTTTGCATTTGCAGAACGGCGAAGATATGTATATTGATAATCCTTCTGAATATCCGCAGGGAAGAATCAGAGATGCAGAAGAACCTTATATTAAAGCTTCAATTATTACTCCTGCTGAGTATCTTGGTTCTATAATGGCATTGTGTACCGAAAAACGTGGTATTCAGACAAACATGCAGTATCTTGATACAAAGCGTGTTGAGCTTTCTTACGAAATGCCTTTGAGCGAAGTTCTCTTTGATTTTTATGATCGCCTTAAGAGCTACAGCCGTGGCTATGCTTCTTTTGATTATGAAGTTATTGGTTACCGCCCAACAGATCTTGTAAAGGTTGATATTCTTTTGAACGGAAAGATGGTCGATGCACTTTCTCTTCTTACATTCAAAGCTAATGCAGTTGATCGTGCACGTAAGGTATGTGAACGCCTTAAGGGTGAAATTGCCCGCCAGCAGTTCAAGGTAGCAATTCAGGGTGCGATCGGAAGTCAGATTATTGCCCGCGAAACTGTAAACCCTGTACGCAAAGACGTTCTTGCCAAGTGTTATGGTGGTGATATTACCCGTAAACGAAAGCTCCTCGAAAAGCAGAAAGAAGGTAAAAAGCGCATGAAGATGATTGGTGACGTAGAGTTGCCACAGAGCGCATTCCTGGCTGTATTGAAAGAAAAAGAGGATGTGTAAGGCCGCTGGCGGCCGGTGTTCAATAGCAAACCGTTAAAAAAATTGCGAAAGCAATTTTTAGGTTTACCACTGCAAGATTTTTAAAAAGTACTCCACTTCAATTCTAATACGATTCAAAAATGACTGTGTATAAACAAACCTATGCCCATCCGGAAAATGCAGGTAAAGGTATTCGCGTTCTGTAACAAGACGTGTGATTTCTTTTTGTCGCTCGTCTGCATCCATTTGCTTGTCACCAATTAATAATGCTTTTAATTCTTCCAGTGCTTCGCGTTCTTTTTTAAGGATATCTGCTAAAGATATTTTATCATTTTGTGATTCAGTTATAGAAAATTTATTATTAACAACAACTTCAAATAACTGACGATATCTTTCTAAAATGGGTGTAGTATACATGAGACCGTGCTTTATTGCCGTCTCTCCAAACGCTGCTCCAAAGTTCCCGTCATTCTTAATTCTGCTCGAAGCCATAAACCTTGCATTATCTGCCATGGCGCCTTTTGTGTGTGTACGTCCTGCAGAATATGCAAAATCAAGACCGTAAGTGTAAACTGGTACAGAATCATTTTTGCGGAAAACTGTTGCGTAATAATATGCTGTAATTCCTACAGAGCCAAAGGGTTCATTTTTTGGAGGAAGCACACCCTGAGCCTCAAAACGTTCAATAAAGGAAGCCTGAGTGAACTCTGTAGTAAAATAGCTAATTTGTTCAGGTTTAAAATATCGTGTGAGCGAATGAACAGAAGACAGGCCAGCAAATACATGGATGTCTGCCTTCTGCGTGCCAATAAAGCATTTACAAATTACATTCTGCGCTTCTTCTATAAAAACTCCATCAGGAATAATTCCCTGTGTTATAAGAGGCTGTAGGGCAGTGTCTGCGCAGATTATAAAGAATCCTGTCGCGTCGCCCGCAGATTTTTTTATAAAGTCAACGCCTTGTGCTAACGATTCGCCTGCACCAAAAACAATAATCGGTTTTTCAATTGAGCTAAAGTAATTTTGAATTGGAACAGTAGTTTCGTTTTTTGCACAATATATAAGATTCTTAAAAAAGTTTGTGCAATACTTTCGTCCAAACTTTACAAGAGTCACACGGTTAGCCCAGAAGGTCATCAGCGCATTTGTTGCACTATCCATAACCTTGGCATAAATGTCGGTACAAAATTGAGCGCCCGCAGAAAAATCAACTCGTATTATGCGGCGGAAGATTCCTGGCTGGGGGAGTGTGAACCCGCTTTGCAGGGTGATGTTTTTCTTTGAAAGAAGAGGGCCTAGATCTAAAAGTTCATCTTTTGTAAGATACGAAAAATTTGAATTACAAAAATCCTGCTCCCCGGCGTTCTCCATCATAAAGCTGTAAAGCTCACTTTCGTATTCACACGCAAGCATTATGCAGTCTTCGGGAAGCTTTTGTGCCAACTCTTTAATGCCATAAGGAAGAACCGGCGAAACGCATAGAACAATTGTCTGCGTCTGGATATTTAGATTTTCAATTATATTAAGAATAGCTTTTGAAGGATTATATTTAGAATAAAGAAACTTTTCTTTATAAGAAACAGTAAAGCCCTGTGCCGTTTGAACGAGACAGGGCTTTATTATATTTGAGTTAGAATCAGCCAAGATTAGTTGCTTGTATTCATGAAGTTGTCAAAGTATACAGAGATAAAATTGTTCTCGAGCTTTGGACTCTGGAATACAACATCCTGTGTTGTAGCCTGGTCAAACTGTACGAGCTGTGAGCTGTAATCAGAAGGTGCGGCTTCTTCTGAAGTTTCTTCAGCTTCTGCAGTTTCATCAGTTTCTTCTGTAGCCTCTGCAACTTCTACAGGAGTTTCAACGTACTTAAGAACAACAATATCACCACCAATAATAATTGGATCAGAATAATCATTGAGTTTAAGAGAGAATGCCTGCTTGAGGAAATCTTCATTCTTATCGGCAGTAGCAAGAACTTTTACTTTTGAAGTATCCATCTTTTCAAAGATTGGAGATGAACCGTAGTTCAATGGGAATGCAGCAAGGTCTTCTACAACTGCGTTATCGTAATTTGCGGCAGCTGAATCAATGTCGCTTGCTTTAGCATCTTTAATAAAGTTCTTTGCAATGTCAGCAAAATAATCTTCGATAATTGAAGTTTCATAAATGCTGATATAGTTCTGAACATCCTTGAGAGTGTCTTCGTTATCAAAATCAGGCTTTGTTGCGCTGCCGTTGTTTTTGAAAATTGACCATCCCATCAATGTTTCAATTGCTTCACTAGTTTCATCCTGAGCAAGACCAGTTACTGTTGCAAGATTTTCTTTATCTTTAAGGATGTTTTCAATCTGATACTGTGAATTGTTTGTAAGCTTTCCGTCAGAGTCGCTGTAGTTCTTGTCTGAATATTCAGCAATTGCATCTTCAAAAGTAATCTGTCCTTTTGTAATGCGGGAAATAACTTTGTTTGCTGTGTCTTTGTCATCTACAGTGATGATTGACATATCATATTTTGTGAACTTGTCTGGATTTGCTTTTCCAAACTTCAACTGCTCTTCCTGTGGATAGTTAGCAGTATCAAATGTTACCATTTTGAATGCGCGTTTTTCCTGACCAAAAGAGTCAAGGAATTCTGTTTCTGCTTTTGGACTCTTAAGACCAAAAATTGTATTTTTTCCAAAAGTTGTACCAAAGCAGTCATCGTAGTAGCGGCCTGTATAAAGAGAAGCTTTAATGCTCTTTGTAAGGTTTTCGATGTAAGAAGGTTCAGCCTGTTTGTAAGCTTTCATAGAAAACTTTCCGTCTGAATCTTTGAAGTAATTTTTGAGCTGAAGGTTGATAGAATCCTGTGGAACTTCATAACCTGCTTTTTTAAGTGCCTCTTCCTGTGCGTATTTTACTACAGTTGAATTGAAGGCATAGCTGTAAATTGTATATTGATTTGAAGAAGTTATTTCCTGACCCTGATTTCTGAGCATCTGAGCATACTGTGAAAGAAACTCAGTAAAATCTGAACCATACTCATAACTGATTTTCTTGCCATTGTATTTACCAAAAACGAGACCTTCCTGTTGCTGTGCTGTTCTTGATAATGAAGATGGAAGAACGAACGCGATAAAACAGATAACCAGAATTACCGACGCCCCGATTGTGTAAAGAACACCTTTTTTCATATTATTACCCTTTTATATTAGATATTTAAAATAATTATACTATTTTAACACAGAATGGGGTTGTAGTCAATTTAATAGAAGGGTATCTATAAAAGTGTTTTTATATAGAACATAAAAAATATGCAGTGTAAAAAATGGCGCGAAGCCGAGTTTCAGATTACAAAAATGCTCTACACTGCTGCCGCGAAAGCGGCAACGTATATAATTCCAAGGCAGTGTAGCGCATAGCGGGCGAGCCCGCGGTTTTGGAATATGAAACTCGGCTGGAAGCCATTTTTTATACATGTATACATTCAATATTTAAAATATTTCTTTATTTTCTAAAAAAATGGTTTATAATATAGATATACTTTATAAAGGAGTGTCTTTATGGCAAAAAAAGGAAAGGATTATTTTGGACTTGGAAGAGTTGTAAGTATTATTCTCTGTCTCTTCTTAGGACCAATCATGGGAATTATTGCACGTTTTTCAGAAAGAAAATATGTTGCAGGAATTCTTCGCTTGTTGTTTGGATGGAATATTCTTTGGCTTATTGATCTCATCCTTATCATTGTCAAGGGAAGTATTCTTCGTGTTCTTAACTGCTAGAACAAATATAAAAAGTTAAATTAATAAGCCCGAAAGTTTTCTTTCGGGCCTTTTTATTTCTACACTTATCTGCTGGTACTCAGCTTGTTTTTTGCCTGATACCTTGCAAGAGCTTCTTCAATTAACAAATCAACAAGATTTTCAAACTTCAGGCCTGCTGCATCACACATTTTGGGGAACATGCTTATTGGTGTAAAGCCCGGCAGGGTATTGATTTCATTCAGATAAACTTGTTTTGTGTCGCGGTCAATAAAGAAATCTACCCTCGAAAGTCCTGTTGCATCAAGAACTTTGTAGGCAGCACAGGCTGTCTTGCGGATTTTTTCAAGATCGTTTTCGCTGAGCTCTGCAGGTATTAAAAGGTTGGCACCATCAGGGTCATTGTACTTGGCATCAAAATCATAAAAATCATGATTTGGTACAATTTCGCCCGGAATATAGGCAGTTACTCCTTCTACATCACTTTCAGCAGGGAATGTAACAGAGTTTCCGGTAACGCTGCATTCAATTTCGCGGGCATTGTTCAAAGATTTTTCAATTAAAACCTTGTCATCCCAATTAAAGGCTTCCATAATTGCATATCCAAGTTCTTTGCGGTCATTTGCTTTTGAAGCACCATTAGAACTTCCTGCACAACATGGCTTTACAAACATAGGATATCCTATTTCTTTTTCAACATCTTCAATTACGGCATCATAAACTACGCTGTCTAAAACAACAAAACGTTTGAGGCAGACATAAGGAACTACAGGAAGACCTACACTTTGCCAGATCATTTTTGTTTTTTCTTTATCCATGGTAAGGGCAGAAGCTAGTGGGGTACAGCCTACATAAGGAATATCTGCCATTTCAAAGAGTCCCTGAATTGTTCCGTCTTCGCCATAAGTTCCGTGCAGGGCCGGGAAAACTACGTCGATGTCTAAAGGCTTGCCGCCTGCTAAAAAGGCATGATTTTTACCTGCAGGGACAATTGTTACTGCCTGTGCTTCATCTTCTTTAATTGTGAGCACGGCCTTTGTATCCTTGCAGATTCTTTCGTATTCAGAATCAGGTTGAAGGTACCATTTACCGCTTTTTGTAATTCCTATTAAAATTACTTTATGTTCTTTCTTGATTCCGCTTGCAATTGCTGCTGCCGAAATAAGACTAACTTCGTGTTCGCCCGAACGCCCCCCGTATATTACTGCTATGTTCATTTATTTCTCCTGTGTGTTATTTCCTTATTTCTTCCAAAGCCTTTTTTGCCTCTGAAATTTCATCATAAGGCATAACATGGTCTTTATAAATTATACTGTTTTCGTGAGACTTACCCAGCAATAAAACTATGTCGCCTTTTTGTGCCATCTTAAAGGTTTCGCGAATTGCCTGTGGTCTGTCGTGGATTATGAACAGGTTATCATTCATAATCTTTCCTTCTTTTTCGGCACCTTCTGCAATCATTTTTAGAAGCTCTACAGGATCTTCTCCTCGTGGGTCTTCATCTGCAAGAACAATTACATCGCAGAACTTAGCAGCAATCTGTCCCTGGAGCGGACGCTTTGTAAGATCTCGTTCTCCACCGCTTCCAAAAACTGCAAACATTCTTCCACTGCAACGCTTACGGATTGGAGGAAAAATTGTTTCAAAACTGCTTGGTGTGTGGGCGTAGTCAACAATCAGTTCAAAAGGCTGTCCTTCATCAATTACTGTCATACGTCCTTTAATTGGAGTGAGTTCCGGGATTTTTGCGGCTATTTCTTCAAAGGTCATGCCTGTAACACTGCTTACTGCGGTAATAGAAGCCATGAGGTTATATGCATTGAAAGCACCCGGAAGCGATGCCCTTACACTGAATCGGCTGCGGCTTCTTGGCTGAACAGGATCATAATTTTCTGGATAAACTGCTGTTTCGCCATCTGCTTCTACATCAAAGGTAAGTCCGTAGGTTGCAGAGGCAATATTGCGGGCTGTCATGTAGCGAAGGTTGTCTGGAATTGGAGGAAGCGGAGTTGCGTTTTCACCAGTTTCAGCAGCGGCTTTTCCAGCCTTTCCTTCTGTTGTAAAGCCGTAAACGTGATGTTTTGTAGCGTCAATAAAATATTGTGCCGAAGGATCTTCAAGATTTACAATTCCAATTGAATTGATTTTTTGTTTTTCGCCGGCGATTGTTTTTACATGATTATGCTTGTCGAGCGCACGGAAAAGATTTGCCTTGTCGCTGCGATAGGTTTCAAAGTTTTTATGGAACTCAAGATGCTCAAGAGTTACGTTCATAAATACACCACAGTCAAAAAGAATTTCTCCACAGCGGTTGAGCTTATGCGAAAGTCCGTGAGATGAAGTTTCTACAACTGCATATTTGCATCCGTTTTTGAGCATTTCGTTTAAGTGATGCTGAATGATTGGTGCTTCTGGTGTTGTTTGATGCTGAGGATTTGGAAGAGCATCCCCGCCAAAAGAATATTCAACAGTACTTATAAATCCTGCTTTTTGTCCGCATGCACGAAGAAGCTGCCAGATAAAACTTACAGTACTTGATTTTCCTTCTGTTCCGGTAACACCAATTACAATAAGGCGCTCACTAGGATTATCATAAAAGCGTGCAGAAACTGGTGCCATAGAATAACGTGCATCAGGAACATTTATAAGTGCAGGTGCAAACTTTGGAGTTTCATCACTAAGCGCATTGTTCATTGTGCGTTTGAGAATTGCTTCTGCAACATCATCCTGTTGAGAAGGAGAAAGCTTGCCTTGAAAAATTACTGCATTTGCACCTGCTAGAATTGCCTGTGCAATATAATTGTTTCCATCTGTGTGAGTGCCCGGAAGTGCAAAGTAAAGTGAATCCTTGCCAGCTTCGCGGGAATCAAAAACAAGGTTAGAAACAGGAATATCATTTATTTCCGATAAATCGTCGATCTTACTGCCATCTGCCGCCACCACTGCGTTTTGGAACGCCGGCAGAATCTGCGAAAGTTGTTTTGTCATGATTTTATTATAGTGCTTTGCGCAAAAATATAAAAGTGATATAATCAAAGTATGTTCGAAGTAAGAGTTACCGCCGATTTTGCAGCGGCGCATTTTTTACGGGATTATAATGGGAAGTGCGAAAATCTGCACGGCCATAATTATAAAGTTTATGCTCATGTTCGCGGCAGCCTTTTGAACGAAGGCGGCATGCTGCTTGATTTTACTGCGCTTAAGGGGGCTCTGCGAACTGTGTGCGGCCGCCTTGATCATACCAATTTGAACGATTTGCCTGTTTTTGACCAGAATCCAAGTGCAGAGCGCATTGCAAAATATATTTACGATGGTGTAGTTGCCGAACTTGCGGGGCAGGGGGTAGACCTTTCCTATGTACCTGGTAAAAAAGAAGCCGTTCTTTTTGCCGTAGACGTTTTTGAAACAGAAACCTCTCGTGCCCGTTACCGCGTTGATGAATAAAAATATTCCTTTATCATAGTGTCCACAAATTGCGGTGTGAGCGGTTCTGTTTGAGTCTCCATTGTGATTATAAGATTGCGTCCTGGAAAAATCTTGTTTTGGGCATAGAACTGCAGCTTCCTTACAGCCTTTTGAGCATAATCCGTGTTGTCCATAAGTCCAAAGTGTTCCCATATATATTCGACACGCGTTTTTATGTTTAGACATAAAAAGTCTGGATAAAAAGTTATTATTTTATTTTGACTATTTTTCAAAGATTGAGGGTATTCATACCTATAGGGGATGCCGTGCTTTGCCAACGCATTTGCAATTAAAACCTCAGATTTTGACCGCACTTTTTCATTACGGTTTGTAAGAAGATAATGTTCGTCCTGCGCAAATGGTCGCCCCTGCCAGGAGACGCTTTGCCATAACTCAGCGTATTGTTCATCACTAAGCGTTACCGGTGTAATAAGCTGCTGACGGGCGGGGGAGAGGTTTGTATAGAGTCTTAAAAGTTTTGTTTGAATATAAGATTCGTTGTTTATTGTATCCTCATTTGTTGCTACGTTTGAAAGATATTTTTGGGTGACTTCGATTTCGTTTTCAAGTAATTTAATAACTTTTATATCATAATCCTTTTGTGCCAGTTGGTTTATAAATTTCTTTTGTGAACTTGGTATATATTTCCCGTTAAAATCTTTAGGATCTGTGCAGTGATAGTATTGAGGTGTTTTTGAGATTTGCGCTATACGAAGGTGTCCTTGTGGCATTTCGTTATTCTGTTGCTTCTTTTTTTGTGCGACAATGTGTTTAAGTTTTTCCAATCTGTCTTCAAGGTTTTCTATGATGAGATTTGGTGGTAATAGTTCTTTTTGCATAATTCTTTACTCCTTTTTGAGGTTAAATACCAATAGAAATACTTTTCTCTGCGATTCTATGGGTACTTTTCTTCTTTTGTGAAATATAATTCTTGGCGAAGTACCCATAGAATTGGTTGGGAACGGATTTCTATACGTATTGCGCTCTTTTTCAAGAATCTGTTTTTAGGAAAAGTACCCATAGAAAATTTTGGAAAAAGATTTCTATGGGTATCTTACCCTTATTCAGCAAACTCGTTTCAAAAAAAATACCCATAGAAAAGTGAATATAAACAAATCTATCGGTACTTTTAAAATTCCTATGATTCCAGATTCCAATCAACTACCTATAGAAATTGTAATTAAACAAATCCTATGGGTAGTTATAACAGTTTTCGAAAAAGGAATTGCTCTAGACAAAATTTTCCCACCTATATATTGCCCAAAAAAGTGGGCTTCTTACAAAAATTTGAGAAAAAAAGTGTAAAAAAATGAAAAATTCATAAAAAAAGCCCTCGAATCATTGTTCGAAGGCTTCCTAAGTCATAATTCAAAGGCTTTATAACCGCGAGTTACATTCTCATCGGCACGCCCATGCCCTGAAGTTCATTTTTAATCTGACCAACAGTGTAAGTACCATTATGAACCATGCTGGCAATCAGGGCTGCATCGGCTTTTCCTGTTGTCAGGGCATCAGCCAGATGCTTAGGAGTTCCGCCACCGCCGCTGGCAATAACTGGAACAGGAACGTTTTCAGAAATCAAACGGGTAAGTTCAATATCATAGCCATTCTTTGTGCCGTCGGCATCCATGGAGTTTAAGACAATTTCGCCGGCGCCTAGTTCTACACCGCGCTTAGCCCATTCAAGAGCGTCAAGGCCTGTGTCTACGCGGCCACCGTTTATTGTAGTTCCAAATCCACTTGGTTTTGTAGGGTCACGGCGAACATCCATTCCAAGAACAATACTCTGATTACCAAAAACGCGGGCTCCTTCTGTAATCAGTCCCGGGTTGCGTACTGCCTGACTGTTCAGAGAAACCTTTTCGGCACCGGCGAGTATAGTAGAGCGGATATCTTCAATTGTTCCAATTCCGCCACCAACACAGAAAGGAATAAAAACCTGTTTTGCAACGCGTGAAATTAAATCAAGAATAGGGCCACGACCACGGGCAGACGCAATGATATCATAAAAAACAAGCTCGTCTACACCCTGGCGGTAATATTCAGCGGCCATTTCTACAGGGTCGCCAATATCTATATTATTCTGGAACTTTACACCTTTTGTAGTGCGTCCGTCTTTTACATCAAGACAGATAATAATTCGTTTTTTCAGCATATATTAAATCTCACAAAAATTCTTAAGTATCTGTATTCCCATTTCACCGCTTTTTTCGGGGTGGAACTGGGTTGCAAAAATGTTTCCGCTTTGAATTACAGCAGGAACCTTAATTCCATAATCTGCGCTTGCTTTTACAACCGAAGGGTCGCTTGGGCAGATTACATAAGAGTGAACAAAATA
>JBGVAV010000089.1:0-5025 GCA_045224915.1 Treponema sp. | reverse complement strand
GCATTTTTGTTATAGACAGTCGTTCGGCTTTAACTGGTGCTGCAAACGGACTTTGGGCAGACCTTTCAAAGGTACCTGATATTGACTGGAAAGATAAAAAATGGAACAATGCTGTTTGTTCTGTTCTTCCGGGTTATACTTTTTCTGTAGGAAATCCGGAACCTCGACAGGTTATTTTCTTTAATAAAAGAGTTCTTCAGGAAAACGGTTTTGACCCTGATGAGCCATATAATCTTCAGAGAAAAGGCAAGTGGACTTGGGAAACCTTTGAGAGCATGTGTCAGGCCCTTACAAAAGATACAGATAACGACGGTATTATTGATCAGTATGCTCTTTCCGGTTTTAATACAGAATTTACAATTCCTGCAATTTATTCAAATGGTGGACAGCTTACCGGTCGCGATAAAAAAGGAAATATCTATCTAGATACAAGCGACAAAACAATGGAAGCTTTAAACTGGGTAAAAGAAATCTTCTTAAAGTATAACAAGCCTGCAGAAGAAGGTGCTAACTGGGATTATTTCAAATCTGATTTCTTAAACGGAAAAACAGCCTTCTATAGTGACCAGGAATACAATGCACAGGCAAACGGTATTCTTGCAACAATGAAGGATGACTGGGGTATGGTTTGCTTCCCGCTTGGACCAAATGGTGATAAAAAATACTTTTCAATGAACCAGGATAATATGTTTGTTATTCCGGCCTGCTATTCAAAAGATAAAATCAACAAAATTATGAAGATTTATGATATCTGGACAACAACAGTTCCTGGTTATGAAGATGCAGATGCCTGGAAAGAAGGCTACTATGGCTGTTTCCGCGATACCTATGCTGTTGATGAAACTATGCAGTATATAATTGATAATTCCAAATCTTGGGATGGCTGGCTCATTCCTAACTTTAACTGGCAGCCAATTGCCTGGAATGTTTGTGGTGGTCAGGACCCTGCAGAAGTTATTGAGTCTATGAGAAACGAACTTCAGGCTGCCCTTGATGATATTAACGAATAAAATAATTAAATAAGGAGAAAATAAATTATGAAAAAAATCGCATTACTTATTGTAGCACTCGCATTGCTTGTAAGTGCTCCAGCTTTTTCTAAGACAAAGAAGGTTAAGAAGACAAAGAATGCAAATCCGGTAGAAGCTCTTAAAGCTCGCGGAACTTTTGTTCTTGGTCTTGATGACTCTTTCCCACCTCTTGGATTCCGTGATGATAACAATGAAATTGTAGGATACGATATTGATCTTGCAAAAGAAGTTGCTAAACGTCTTGGTGTTAATTTCAAGGCTCAGCCAATCGACTGGGATGCTAAAGAAATGGAGCTTGAAACAGGAAAGATTGACTGTATCTGGAACGGCTTTACTATTACCGAAGACCGCAAGGCAGCTCTTTCTATGACTTTTGCTTATCTTGATAACGAGCAGGTTGTAGTTGTAAGAAAAGACAGCGGCATTAAAACTCTTGCCGATATGAAGGGTAAGATTATTGGTATTCAGAGCGGTTCTTCTGCTCAGGAAGCTTTGGATGACAATGCCGATTTTAAGAAAGCTCTTGCAGACATTGTTTCATATAAAGACAACATTACAGCTTTGAACGACCTTAAAATTGGCGGTGTAGACGGTGTTGTAATGGACAGCGTTGTTGCAAATTATTCAATTGCACAGACTGGTGAACCATTCGAAGTTCTTGAACAAGCTCTTGCTAACGAAGAGTACGGAATTGGTTTTAGAAGAAAGGAAACAGAACTTCGTGCCGAAGTTGAAAAGATTCTTCGCGCTATGGCTGCAGACGGAACAATTGCCGCTATTTCTGTAAAATGGTTTGGTAAAGATATTTCTGTTGTAGGAAAATAAGGATAAAACTTTGATTTCTGAACGCTACGTCAAGATGATAATTGCGATGCTCAAAGCTTCTGTGACATCGCTCGAAGTATTCTTTCTTACCTTGCTCTTTGCAATACCCTTTGCTATGCCTGTTGCAATGGGAAGAATGTCAAAAAACAAATGCCTTTCTGGAGTAACAAATGTTTTTCTTCTTATAATAAGAGGAACTCCACTTATGCTGCAGCTGCTTGTTGTTTACTTTGGACCAGGCCTTTTTATCCGCTGGCTTAATGATATTGGATACGATATTTCGTTCCGCTGGAATAGATTTGCAGCAGCTATTATTGCTCTTAGCATTAACTATGCCGCTTATTTTGCAGAAATCTATCGTGGTGGAATTGAATCTATCCCAAAAGGCCAGTACGAGGCCTGTAAGGTTTTAGGTTATACTTCAAGTCAGACTTTCTTCCGCATTATATTGCCTCAGGTAATTAAACGCATTGTGCCTGCAATGGGAAACGAAGTTATAACTCTGGTAAAAGATACTGCTCTTGTTTCGGTGATCGGCGTTTCAGAATTGCTGATGGTTGCAAAGGAGCGACAGGGAGCCTTGTTCTCTTTTGCACCATTATTTATTGCCGGTGTTTTCTATTTCTTTATGAACTGGGTTGTTTCAGTCGTGTTCCGAAGATTAGAAAAGAAGTTGAGTTATTATAATTAAGGCGGCATAAATTGGAAGAAATCATCAGCATTGAAAATTTAAAAAAATCATTTGGCGGCCTTGATGTTATAAAAGGCATTTCTTTTTCTGTTCATAAGGGCGAAGTGCTTGGAATTATAGGTCCAAGCGGAAGCGGAAAATCTACAATTTTACGTTGTATCTCTCAGCTCGAAGAAGTAACTGACGGTACAATAAGAATCTGTGGTCAGACTCTTGTAGAAGACGGCAAATACTGCACTAAAGAAATGCGTCATGCAATTATCTTAAAGAGTGGCCTTGTTTTTCAAAACTTTAATCTATTCCCTCATTATTCGGTTTTGCAGAATGTAATGCAGCCGCAGATTAGGGTATTAAAAAAATCACATAAAGAAGCATACGAAACTGCACTTGCACTTTTGGACCGTATGGATCTTGGCGACAAAGCAGATTCTTATCCGTGTCAGCTTAGTGGAGGTCAGCAGCAGCGTGTTTCTATTGCACGAGCACTTGCCTTAAAGCCTGAAGTCTTGCTGTTTGATGAACCAACTTCGGCACTGGACCCGGAGCTTACCGGTGAAATCCTTAAGGTAATTAAAGAGCTTGCTGCAGACAAAATGACAATGGTTGTTGTAACACACGAGATGGCCTTTGCCCGCGACATTTCTTCTCACATCATTTTTATGGATGGCGGAGTAATTGTAGAAGAGGGCAGCCCTGATGCTGTTATAAACAGACCTAAACAGAATAGAACTAAAGCGTTTCTTTCCAGGTTTAATACTTGAACAAACTCCTAAAATCAGTTATTATATTCTCTCAATATGCACAATAGGAATTATTGTGTCCAAAATGGTAAAATCTGGTGCTGGAAACAGCATCATGGAGGAATAAATGGTCAAAATCAGACTTAAGAGATTCGGTGCTCAGAAACGCCCTTGCTACCGTGTAGTTGTTCAGGACTCACAGAAGCCTCGCGACGGTGTTTGTATCGAAGAAATTGGAACTTATCAGCCAATTGCAAAAGAAGCAGATCAGGTTTCAATTGATTTGGAACGCGCAAAGTACTGGATTGGAGTTGGTGCACAGCCAACAGACATTGTCAAGAAATTGATTAATGTTCAGTCTGCCAAACAGGCAAAGTAATTTACAGAGGAGCAGAAAATGGAAAAAGACCTGATTGAATACATCGCAAAATCATTGGTCGATGATCCGTCAGCTGTATCTGTAAATGAAACCGAGGGCGAAAAGGGCATGGTGCTCCAGCTCAAGGTTGCGGACAATGACATTGGTAAAGTAATCGGTAAATATGGCCGTATTGCTAAAGCAATGAGAACTGTCCTGAGCGCTTCGGCAGTAAAAGACGGCAAGCGTTACAGTCTTGATATTCTTGATAACTAGTTTGCTGGAATATTGCTGATGGAAAAAGAACGTTTGGTTGTTGGGTTCATCCGCGGCTCACACGGGTTTGAGGGTGAAAGTAAAGTTGAGAGTGCTTCTGGTGAATATGAGCATCTGCTTAAATTACAGGAAGTTACTTTACGACATGGTGAATCGTCTAAAGAGACAAAGGTTGAATCGGTTTCTTTGGGACATGCGGTTGCCTATGTTAAGTTTGCTGGAATTAATTCTGATACCGAAATACGAAAGTATACAGGTTGGGAAATTGTAGCAGACAGAAAATACTGCAAGCCTTTGAAAAAAGACGAGTGGTATATTGAGGATTTACGAGATTGTTCCCTTGTTTATGAAGGGAAGGACGATCCGGCAACGTCGGTTGCGCCTAAGGTTGTAGGAACAATCACAGACGTATTGGAAGGCGGCGGAGGTAACTTGTTAGAAGTGTCACTCGCCGAGAGTTGTGACCGAAAGGTTCTTGTACCGTTCAATAAAGAGTTTATTGGAAAGGTAGATGTTAAGAACAAAACGGTGCAATTAATGCACCTCTGGATTCTGGAGTAATTCCATGAAATTTACTGTGCTGACCTTATTTCCAGATATCGTTAAGGCTTTTTTTGAAAACTCAATCATGGCCAAAGCGGTAGAAAAGGAAATTATTGCATACGATCTGGTGAACATCAGAGATTTTGCTACTGATAAGCACCATACCTGTGATGACGGAACGTACGGAGGTGGAGCAGGACAATTAATGCTGCCCGAACCACTTTCAAAAGCACTTGATAGTGTAAATGCCCGCAAGAAGTATGTTATTTACGTTACTCCTAGCGGAAAGCAGCTCACTCAGAAAGTAGCACAAGATTTAAGTCATAAGGACGAACTTGTTTTTATCTGTGGTCGTTACGAAGGTATAGACCAGAGAATTATTGATTCGTATGTTGACCTGGAGCTTTCAATTGGAGACTATGTAATGTCTTCAGGCGAAGTTGCTGCAACAGTTGTAATTGATACTGTTTACCGTCTGGTAGATGGAGTTATTAATCACGAATCATTGGAAGAAGAAAGTTATTGTGACGGACTTTTGGAGTACCCGCAGTACACCCATCC
>JBGVAV010000088.1:0-22233 GCA_045224915.1 Treponema sp. | reverse complement strand
CTGCAACAACAGATCTTCTGTTGTCTGACTTATTGTTTGTGTTTCTAATGATTCCATTTAATAAATCCTCCTTAGTTTTGAAATCTTTTAGTTCTGGAAAAAATTGTGCAAGCTTGTATAAACGCGTCTTGCATTTTTTCTCCCCTTGTTGTTCCCGCTTTATATCTTTAAAGACTATATGTTTTTTATTGTCTTTCCATTCTGTTTCAAATCCCTGAGCTTTCATCAGAGAAATAAACTGATCCTTACTCTTAGCCATCTTTAAAGACTTTTTAATTGCTTCTGCACAATCCATCAAATAACTTTTCTGATTCTTTGCCTTTGCTTTTTTCAGAACATGATAAGTTTTTGCATTATCAGCTCGTGCATTTTGTCGTTTTTTTCCATACATATCAAAACCTTTTTTTGGAGCTGGTGAAAATCCCATCTTGATACAGATTTGATTTTGAAGTTCTTTCATTTCGGCCAGTTCTTTTCTTGTAATGTGAAACTTATGTCCATCGACGTAATTGACGCTGTTATACACAAAGTGATTATGAATATGTTTGCGGTCAAAATGTGTGGCAAGTATAAGTTCAACCCCCCAAAGCTTTTTGCAGGCTTCTACAAACTTAATTCCAACTTCATGCGCCTGAGCCGGCGTAATATTTTCGTTTAGAGCAAAGCTCTGAACCAAATGATAGTACTGGCGGCCTGTGAGCTTGCCAAAGATTTTTTTAGTTTCCATCATCATATCAAACGCCTGGGGAATATCGACCCCAAAACCTGTTACAAGTTTATCTTCTGTCTTTTTTGGTTTTAGAATGTAATTGATAATTCCCTTAAGCGTTGCATTCTTACCAATATGCACATTGACTATCTTAAGCACAGCCATAGCGCCTCCAACTTTTCGATTGTCTGTTTGATTCTTTGTTCATCATCAAGCACTTTGTACGTGTTACAGGCACGCGCAATCTGATTAAGATTACATCCTTCACGTCTGAGTTCAACCAAAAGGCTATGAAGCTGTTCTTTGTCCATCATAGCCTTGTTGAATATTGCACGGGAAAGAAACTGCTGCTGATTGAACCCAGAAAGTTTTATGCGTTCTTTTAAGTCAGAGAGTTCTGAATCTGAAAGACGCACGGTGACTTTGTTCGGGCGAGTTTTATTCATGCTGCCTCCCCTATGCATCAAGTTCTGCGAGCAGGTCGGATTGAGTTTTGCCGTTTTCAAGAGAATCAAGAGCATATCTGATACCGGCAAAATAACCATCCTGATATGTAAGCTTTGGAGATTTTGGTGTACTTACGGAAAGCTTTTCTTCGATGGAAACTTCCCGTTCTACAACATCCTCTTTTGGAACTTCTCCAACTTCCTCAGCTTCATGTCTCTTGATTTCCTGGTACACGCTATTTATACTGGCAGTCCCTTCCTTGATGGAATCGAGTTGCTGTTTAGAGGATTTTGCGAAGACTTCCTGTAGCTTAAAAATATGACGACGGCTTTTGTTGAGTTTAGACGCAAGATCATCGGCAGTAAGTTTCTTACCATCCTTAGTTTGTTCACGAAGCAACAGATAGCGGGAAAGTAAGTCAGCATCACTCTCATTGCGTCTATTAAATTGTTCGGCCATGGTATTACATAATGCCTCTGAAATACTAGCGAAGACATGCACCTGAGCCCACACATGGGTAAACCCACCCAATTCACGAAGAACAGTAACTCTAGTATGACCATCTGATACATACCACTTACCATTCATCCTAAAAATATGAATAGGATGTGCTTTGGTATTATTACCGTTAGTCTTAATATCATCTTTAATTCTCTCTTTGACTTCATCATCAATCTTGAATGCTTTCTCTAATTCAGGATGAAAATTAAGATCATCAAGACGTACTCTTATGATTTTATTGTCTATACATTTCTCAAATATTTTATTAATTCTTTTCATAATTAAATCTCCTTAAAGTCTGGTATTTTTAAAACTATCATATATATATAAGAGTTGAAGTTTTTCGACCTAATGTGGATTTAAATTCTACCAGTTGTGAAAAAAAATTCGTCCAGTTGTGGAGAACTTTTCATCCACATGTGGAAAAAACAGGTCGATTTTTTAGTCCTCCTGTGCAAAAACACTGGCCGAAAAAGTCGACCAATTGTGGATAAGTTTTTCACGGGATTCAGGCGGAAATCGCGTTATAGTTGCCCAATATTCGCATCTATATCGCTCCTTCGTTTTTTCTGTATTTTGTTTGAAAAAAATCTTTCGCCTTTGAATCAATTTTTTTTCACGTAATGATTTTAAGACTGAAAGAATTGTCTCTTTACTCTTTCCAATCCAAAACCCCAGATAAGTTGCGGAGCCTGAAAAAACACTTTTTCCGTCTTGTGAAAAACCATAGATCACCGCAAAAACTAGAAGCTCATCGCCATGCAGCCCCATATAATCGACCATCCATTTTTCGATGGTGATGTATGTGCCATAATGTTCACGCTTTGCCATTAACTGCACTCCTTTCACCTGATAGACAAAAGGAATTCGATTTGATAGAATTTAATTGTCTATAGTTCTTTACCGATTCTGTAGATTCCGATGCCATCGAGTTGCAGCTTGGTGGCATCATTCGTTTAACTGTCATTAAGCACCTCCTTTTTTCTGCTTAGCCTTTTGCGCCATCTGTTTGTATTTTTCTGGAATAACTGTTACGCCGCATTCATTCATGGCATAATCCAGATACTCGCTGTCATCGACGGCAAGCCAGCGTTGAACAACAGCTGCTGGAAAAGCAAGTCTGCCCAGGATATAAACGCAGAACTTTGGATTCCCTGCACCGGGCAACATAAAGCGATTGCTCTTGTACGACGACACCGATGCAGCGCCCTTCATTTCTGCGCATTCCTGAACAGTGTAATACTCTTTAGGAACAGCTGCCTTTTCGACAGGTGCTTCTAACAACTTGTGAACTTCGGAGAGTTCTCTCTGAAGCCGTTCATTCTGGAGCTGTATTGCCTTAAGCTCCAGATCGAAGTTTGTTTGCATTGTGAAACCTCCTTGTCTGCTTTTGGAGAAAAAGGGATATTCCAAAAGCAGACATCATGTGGTATAATTTAAGCAATTACAAATCATCCACCTAACAGGTTTGATTTGTTATAAATTATTAAAGTTAGTTTACATCTAATTATTAGACATTAACTAACTATAATCAATATAAAACTACTCTTAGAAATTGTCAACTAATTAGATGAAAATTTATGAAAAAAAATTCAAATTCTGTAAGCGGTATTTCTTTTCTCAATAAAATCGATGAGGTTCTCGCTGAGCAACAAAGAACAAGAAAAAGTCTTTGTGAAGCTTTAGGCATTCTACAAGGTACAATGGCAACATGGAAAACAAAAGACATAATGCCACCTATTGATACGATTAAAAGAATTGCTGTTGCATTGGGAGTCTCTGTTGATTGGTTAATAACAGATTCTAAAGACTTTGAAGAACGAGAACACATATTAAACCAATACTCTAGACATTCAATCAGATTAAGAGTTTATGAAGCTTTAAAAAATAAGTATGAAAAGATAGATAATCGTTTTGTTACTGATTTCCTTTCTAATGAATCACTTTTAAGAGAATTACACCAATATTACTTTACTGGCGGATATGTTCCTTATGAGACTTTATTAAACTGGTCCAAAGGTCGATGCAATATTGATACATATATATTTTCCCAATGGGCAGAAGGCCTTAATACTACATTGCAATTTTTATTAACAGGATCTGAAGTTCTTATTCCTTCAAAAGATAATTATTCAAAGCCATTTGATAAGAATTTATACGACCTAGCTCTAGAATTCCGTAATGAGTTATATCTTTTGTATAACTATTCTCCTGATAGACTTAACGTTGTCAAATATTTACTGAATGATTTAATGAAAGTAGAACACCAGGAATACGTCGAAAAGAAAAAATCAGAAAAGAAAGAATAGCTTTTAAAACAACAACGGCTTGCTGGTAATCCAACAAGCCGTTTCTTTTTGTGTCATCTTTTGAATTATTAATACAAAAATCCAAATAACCACAGTGGAATCTTAGAGCCATTGCCTGTTTCAATTCCATCTGCAGCAATAAAAGCATTTTCCAAAGTCTTTATCTGTTCACCTGTTTTACTTTTTCCACCACATTCGATTGTGTATTTATCATTTACAAAAAAATCACTAACTTCTGATAATTCTACTGTCTGATTATACGATAGCTGGTTTACTAAGAAAGTTTCCCTTACATTTCCTTCGTCAACCTTTTCTCCCTGATATAAATACATTAGATTTGTATTTTCAAGGAAAATTTTATCTGGTTTTTGAAGAGAACTTACACCTTTTAAATCCTTAAATAATGAATCAATCAATTTTGAATCTGTAAGGCTCTTTAAATACGAAAGCAGAGTAGTTCTGTTTAATTCCATAGCACCAGATAATTTTGAAGTATTCAGCATAAATGGTGAACTTTCAGCTATTATTGCCAAAAGTTTTTTAATTTTGGGCACATAAGTTATCTCAATTTTTCTTAAAAGTGGAAGCTCTACATCCAATATCATATTTACAATTTCTTCAAGCTTCATGTAGTAAGTATCCAAACCTTCCAGAAAAAAAGGATAATAACCTGTTCGTAAATATTCATCAAAATATTCAAATGGTTTAACTTTACTGCAAATGTCAAAAGCATATTTTGTATGATTCTGTAAAATTTCTTCCAAAGATAATTCCTGAAAATCATTTCCGGTTTTTATATTCAAAAACTCCCTGAAAGAAAGTCCCTGCATATTATACATTACTGCACGACGACTCAAATCTGCACGTGCATCAAGAATCTTAAGGAGAGAAGAACCTGTAAAAACAACCTGTAATTCAGGATAATCATCATAAATATTTTTTATGTATATCGGCCAGTCTTCGTATCTGTGAACTTCATCCAGATAAAGAATTTTTCCACCGTTTTTGGAGAAAGATTCAGCAAGATCAAGTAATGAATTTTTTGTAAACCAGATATTATCAAGGCTTACAAAAAGAGCTTTTCCTGATAATACTAAATCCATATGATTGTTCTTTAGATGCTGCAGAAGCAGTGTTGTCTTTCCACATCCCCTGGAACCTTTAATTCCAATCAATCGAGAATTCCAGTTAATTATCTTATCAATAGACCTTACAAAAGTTTCTTTTGTATTTTTGATTCTTTTTCCTGATATTTCAATCAGATTTGTATAATCTATCATCATATCCATAGTATACTCCACAAAATACAAATTGTATAGTCTAATAAACAATTTTTGTTAAAAACTGTATTTCAGACTATACAACTACTCCTCAAACAACCTGTTCGCCGCATCCACCGCTGGCTTTACAGCTTCCACCATCTCAGGAATTGCTGCCCTTGTGTAATGATCCGTCATTGCCAAACTTGTATGTCCTGCAATCTTCTGAACTGTTTCTCCGGCAACTTCTCGGCGCATTCGAGTAATGTAGGTGTAGCGTAAAGAGTGTGGAGTAAGTACACGATTACCCACATTAATACCAGAACTGACAACTGCACGACGGAACCATTCTTCTGCGAGCCATTTTCGGATTGGTTTGTTATAACGCTGGAATACATAATCATCTGCACAAAGGTTCTGTTCTGCAATGTATTCTTGAATAATATCTGCAAAATCTTTTGGAAGTGGTGCAACACGAATCTTTTTATCTTCATCAGAACCACATTTGTTGTAATTTGTTCTTACAAGCTCATTGTGCCTGTAAAAACCATCTACAACAAACACACCCTGGTCAAACATAAACTGATTTACTCTGGCTCCGATAGCTTCTCCAATACGAAGTCCGCACTTTACGCAACAAAGGAACATCAGATAAATGGCTTTATGTCCTTCATCGAACTGAGGATGCTTTGAATATTTTTCCGTGCTCAAACATTCCCAGAGCTTTTCATCAAACAGAATATTGATTTCTTCTGTGGTGAATACATCTTTCTTAACGCTGTTTCGTCTGAATTTTGGAAACTTTGGTGTTGGAATATAAGGCAACCCCATAAAAGGAGCTTCTTCATAAACTTCGCCGACAACTGTAAGCAAATTGTTTTTCCAACTTCCTGAATGTGTATCTTCAGCAAGAAAATCGATTACCATAGGAATTGTAAGCTCTTTAAGTTCAAGCTCGCCAAACTTCCTAATGAAAATATCAAGTAAGTTTCTTTTGCATTTCAAAGTTTCATAAGTATAGCTGCGGCCAAGCTTTTCCATGCGTTCAAGATGGTCACTACCAGGAACATACATCCATTTTCCAATATCTGCGATTGTGATTTTTCGCTCTGTATATAGAGGTGTGAGGGCAGAAACAAATACATAAGCTTCTGCCTGAGTTTTACAGCCTTTGCAGACCTTCTGATGCATGACTCCAGTAACAGGATCATTCCAATAATAGTACCACTTATGTACTGTTTTACCCTTAGATTGTACGGCTTTTTTGAAAAGATGATAGTTTGAATCCATCGTAACCTCCAGTTTTTTTGTAAGCGATTAACATTTGCTTAACATTTTCAAACCCTGAAAGTCAGATGATTGTGTAAATGCTTGTATTATAAGGATTTAGCACATATCCCCTTATGCTAAAACCTACTGGTCTCTAGACTTGAACCAAGGACCAAAGGATTATGAGTCCTCTGCTCTAACCACTGAGCTAATGGCCCGAATGAATTTGATATTATCATAAAGTTGGGGGATTGGCAATATAGGGGAATTTTTACATTCCTGCAAGTTTTTTACCTCCCCCCGAAAATCCGACTAAAAATACTTCACAAAAAATAAAGAAAGTGATATATTCTTTTTAAGTCAATGGCGACCTCTAGGTTTAGGGGTCGCTATTTTTTTTTTGAGTTTTCAGGAGGATTAGACTGCTATGCCACTCAACAAGAATATTCATAAGGTAATGGTCATTGGTTCAGGACCTATTATTATTGGTCAGGCAGCAGAATTTGATTATGCGGGAAATCAGGCATGCCGGGCTCTTAAAAGCCTTGGGCTTGAAGTTGTGCTTGTAAACTCTAACCCTGCAACACTTATGACAGATAAAAGCATGGCAGATGAAATCTATATTGAACCGCTCACTCTCCGTACAATCGAAAGAATTATAGAAAAAGAAAAACCTGATTCCCTTCTCTCTACTCTTGGAGGTCAGACAGGTCTTACGCTCAGTATGGAGCTTGCAAAATCGGGATTTTTGAAATCGCACAATGTACAGCTGCTTGGTGCTGTTCCGGAAACAATTGATAAAGCCGAAGACCGTCAGATGTTCAAGGATATGATGGAAAAAATCGGCGAGCCTGTAATTCCTTCTAAGGTTGTTACAACTTACGAAGATGCAATTGATTTTGTACACAACGAAATCGGGCTCCCTGCAATTATCCGCCCTGCCTTTACTCTTGGTGGAACTGGTGGAGGAATCTGCCACAATGAACGCGAGCTTGATGAAATTGTTCATAACGGACTTCACCGCTCCCCTATTCATCAGATTCTTGTAGAAAAATGTATCAGCGGCTGGAAGGAAGTTGAGTTTGAAGTTATGCGCGACAGCCATGCAAATGTTATTACTGTCTGTTCAATGGAAAACGTTGACCCTGTAGGTGTTCACACAGGAGACTCAATTGTAGTTGCTCCAACTCTTACCCTTGCCGACAAAGAATATCAGATGCTCAGAACTGCGGCTCTCAACATAATCAGCGAGCTTAAAATAGAAGGCGGATGTAACTGTCAGTTTGCGCTTAACCCAGACAGCTTTGAATATGCCGTAATTGAAGTAAACCCTCGTGTTTCCCGTTCATCGGCACTTGCAAGTAAAGCAACAGGATATCCGATTGCCAAGGTCGCCGCTCTTATTGCTGTAGGCTTTACTCTTGATGAAATCCCTAACTTTGTAACTAAAAAAACAAAAGCCTGCTTTGAACCGGTTCTCGACTATGTTGTTGTAAAAATGCCTAAATTCCCGTTTGATAAATTTGTTTATGCAAAGCGTGATCTTGGTACTCAGATGAAAGCAACTGGAGAAGTTATGGCAATTGGACAGAGCTTTGAAGAAGCAATGCTCAAGGCTGTTCGTGGTGCTGAACTTAAGACAAGTTCTCTGGACCTTCCTGCATTTGCCCGCGAGGATGATGCTAAAATTATAACACGTGTTGGTCAGTGTACAGATCAGAGGATTTTTGCAATTTATCAGGCATTAAAACGAAAGCTTTTAACAATAGAACAGATTCACGATATTACAAAGATAGACAGATGGTTTTTAAATAAAATCCAGCACATTGTAGAAATGGAAGTTGCAGGGCAACTAACCTATCCACCAAACTCATTCAAAATGGTAGATACATGTGCAGGAGAGTTTGCAGCAGAAACACCGTACTTTTATTCTACAAGCGTTAATGCCGCAAACTCTGAAAGCGAAAACGAAGCAGCTGCATATCTTGCAGAGCTTTCTATTTAAGCTTTACTGCTGTTCCGTATGCTACAATTTCTGCAGCGCCCTGCATTACTGCAGAAGAACCGTAGCGCACACCAATAATTGCATCTGCACCTAAAGCGGTTGCTTCATCGACCATGCGTTTTGTTGCAATCTGGCGGGCTTCATTAAGCATTTCTGTGTATCCTGCAATTTCGCCACCAACAAGAGTCTTAAGGCTTGCCATAAAATCGCGGCCAAAATTCTTAGACTGAACAATTGTTCCCTTTACCATTCCCAATACTTCAAATTCCTTTCCTGGAATTGAATCAATACTTGCGAGCATCATACTCCTCACCTCTATTAATCTCATTTAATCTCTGGACCAGCACAACGACTGTTCCAACCAATGTACATAAAATTATTACGACCGGAATAAGCATTGGCAGAACAGGGGAAGATTCTGCAACAATTGCATATACCAGAACGCCTAAAACCATAAGCATAATCACACAGAAAATAGCGGCACCTGCTATAGCACCTGTTTTCTTTTTCCTGTTGATATCCTGTTTTTCGATGTCTACAAACTTTGTACCGTCTTGTTCCATCCTGGTCATCTCCGTAAGATATTTAGAAGCATCAAGCGACTTTAAATCTAAAGTCTCATTCTGGAGCCGTGCACAAAGCTCCTTCATTACTTCTGCGCTCTTTTGTTCCTTTTCAATGCGTTCAATCTGCGAACTCATAGCCTGTGCAAAAGTCAGCTGTCCTTTTTGCAAAAGCCTGATTTCTTCAATTGGGATTGAAAGCTTACGCAAGAGCTTTATTTTTTCCAAAACCCGTACATCCTCCAGAGAATATTCCCTGTAGTCATTTTCCGGATTTCGTTTTGGATTCAGAAGGCCCTGCTCTTCATAAAAGCGGATGTTCTTCTTTGTGATTCCAACTAATTCTTCTACCTGATAAATCTTCATATCAGTTATTTTACCCCTATTTATTTAATATTTTAAGGGTTCCACCAAGTGGAAGGTCAAGCAAAAAATTGATTTTTTTTAAAATTTTTTTTATTCTATAGCAAATCAAAAAGGAAGTATAAAAAAATGACAGAACTTGAAAAGAAAATTGGTGAAATTAAAGTTGGCTACCCTGACTGCTGCTTTTCTGTTGGACAAAACTGGTTCCGCTACAGAGCAGGAGCAATAATCATAGAAAACGACTGCCTGCTGGCAATTACAAATCCGACTGCTCCCTATTACTATTCTGTAGGTGGCGGCGTACACATGAACGAAAAAGCCGAAGAATGCATAGTCCGCGAAGTAAAAGAAGAAACAGGTGTTGATTATGAAATTGACCATCTTGCCGTTGTATGCGAAAACTTTTTTACAGATAACAATTCTGGCTTTAATGGTCTAAAATGTCATGTTCTTGAATTCTACTATCTCATGAAAAGCCGCGGTTTCCAGGAGCTCAAATCTGAAAGCTATGGCTGGAATGGTGCAAAAGAAAGCCTTGAATGGATTCCACTAAAGGATTTACCAAACGCAAACATCAAACCAGATTTCTTAAAAACACGAATTCCTGAAATTCTTAAAACAAATCAGCCTATTCACATTGTGAACGATGAACGCGCATAACCGCCGTCACACAAACTTTTTACACTTACATCTTCACATAAAACAACAAAAGTGATATATTAATATAAATTACGAACGCAAATTGTCAAAGACGACTCCATTTTGGTGGGGTCGTCTTCTTTTTTTAACTTTGTGGTATGAGGCACATAGAATGAGTAAAACAACATTGGATACGGCAAAAAAATCAAACAACACTATAATTGTCCTTGGCTCGGGACCTATTAGAATTGGCCAGGGAATTGAGTTTGACTACGCTTCGGTTCAATGTGTACGGGCCCTTAAAAATCTTGGATATCAGGTTGCCATCATAAATAACAACCCGGAAACAGTTTCTACAGACTTTGACACCGCCGACAGACTTTATTTTGAACCCCTCACCGGCCAAGATGTAATGAACGTTATAAACACAGAAAAGCCTCTTGGAGTTGTAGCGGCCTTTGGCGGCCAGACAGCAATCAACCTTACAAAATATCTGGATCAGCAGGGAGTTCCAATTTTGGGAACAAGCGCAGATTCAATTGACCTTGCCGAAGACCGCGAGCGTTTTGAAGAGCTTTGTGACCGTCTTGGAATAAAACGTCCAAAAGGTGTAACAGTTTTTACAGAAGCCGAAGCACTTGAAGCCGCTGCAAGAATCACATATCCGGTTCTGCTAAGACCAAGCTACGTTCTTGGCGGACAAAACATGATTATTGCAAACACTCCTGCAGACGTAAAAGAATACATGGCAATTATTCTGCGCCAGAAAATTGAAAATCCTGTTCTTATTGATAAATATATGGAAGGAATTGAGCTTGAAGTTGACGGTATCTGCGACGGAGAAGACGTTCTTATTCCTGGAATAATGCAGCATATTGAGCGAACTGGTATTCACTCAGGTGATTCAATTGCAGTATATCCAAGCTGGTCAATTGATGAAGAAATGAAAGCCAAAATTGTACGTCAGTCGACAGACCTTGCTCTTGCTCTTGGCACAAAAGGAATTGTAAACATCCAGTATTTAATCTGGCAGAATGACCTTTATATTATTGAAGCAAACCCTCGTTCAAGCCGTACTGTTCCATATATAAGCAAGGTTACAGGCATTCCAATGGTAGAGCTTGCAACCCGCGCAATGATGGGAGAGCATTTAAGAGACATGGGCTACGGCACAGGCCTTTACAGAACACCAGATTATTTTGCAGTAAAAGTTCCTGTATTTAGTTTTGAAAAACTCATGGACGTTGATACAGCGCTTGGTCCAGAAATGAAATCTACAGGTGAAGTTTTAGGAATTGCCCCTACCCGCGAAGAAGCACTTTTCAAAGGCATGATTGGAGCGGGTATAAAAATGATTCATCCTTCAAAAGAAAAAGATGCCCCGAATGGTGTACTTTTCAGCGTAAAGAAAATGGATCTTCCGGAACTGCCAGGCCTTGCCAAACACTTCCACGACCTTGGCTTTACTCTTTACGGAACAAGCGGAAACGCAGATACAATTGAGCGAAGCGGCATTCCTGTAAACCATGTTGCAAAGGTTCATGAAAATGCCGAGGACAACATAATAACTCTGCTTGATTCGGGCAAAATTGCATATGTAATTTCTACTTCGGCAAAAGGACGAAATCCTGATTCTGAAAGTGTAAAGTTCCGCCGCCATGCAGTTGAACGCGATATTGAATGTCTTACAGCACTTGATACTGCAATGGCTCTGGCAGAATGTCTTGAAAGCGGCCTTACCGAAGATGATATTTGTCTTGTTGATATAACTAAAATATAAAATATAAAAGGGAGAACAATTATGTCAAAATTTATTTTTGTAACAGGTGGTGTTGTTTCGGGTTTGGGAAAAGGAATTACAGCTGCAAGTCTTGGGCGACTTTTAAAATGCCGTGGACTTAAAGTTGCATCTCAAAAGCTTGATCCTTACATGAACGTTGACCCTGGAACCATGAGTCCTTTCCAGCACGGAGAAGTTTTTGTTACTGATGACGGTGCAGAAACAGACCTTGACCTTGGTCACTACGAACGCTTTATTGATGAAAATTTGACTAAATATTCTAACCTTACAAGTGGAAGAGTTTACTGGAATGTTTTGAATAAGGAACGTCAGGGGGAATACCTTGGCCAGACTGTTCAGATTATTCCGCACGTTACAAATGAAATTAAAGATTTCGTTTTAAAGAATGCTGAAGTTAGTGGTGCTGATGTAAGTATTGTAGAAGTTGGAGGAACAATTGGTGATATTGAAAGTCAGCCCTTTCTTGAAGCAATCCGTCAGCTTGCTCTTGAAGTAGGACGCCGCAACTGTCTTTTTATTCATGTATGTCTTGTTCCATACATCAGCGGTTCTGATGAATATAAAAGTAAGCCTACTCAGCACTCTGTAAAGGAGCTCATGGCTGTTGGTATTCATCCTGATATTATTGTTGCACGCTGTGATAAAGATATTCCTGAAGATATCCGTAAAAAGATTTCTCTCTTCTGTAACGTTGGAGAAGATTGTGTAATCAACAATACAACCTGCCGAAGTCTTTATGAAGTTCCTCTTATGCTTCATGCGCAGAATATGGATGATGTTGTTTGCAGAGACCTGGGCTTTGAAACCGGGGCCAACTACCCTGCTCTTAATGACTGGGCAAAGATGGTTGAAACAATTCATGCACGACAGGGCGAAGTTCAGATTGCACTTGTTGGAAAATATGTAAAGCTTCACGATTCATATTTGAGTATTATTGAATCTTTGAACCATGCTTCGTTTGTTGTTGGTAAAAACGTAAAAATTAAATGGGTAGATTCTGACAGTGTAACAGATGAAACTGCTCCTTCTATTTTTGAAGACTGTGCCGGAATTATTCTTCCAGGCGGATTTGGTCACAGAGGAATTGAAGGTATGGTTTGCGCATGCCGCTATGCAAGAACTCACAAACTTCCTTATTTTGGAATTTGTCTTGGTATGCAGATTGCTGTAATTGAATATGCAAGAAGTGTACTTGGTTATGCAGATGCTAACTCACGCGAGTTTGATGAAATGTGTGAGCATACTGTTATTGACCTCATGAAAGATCAGGAAGGTGTAATTAAGGGTGGAACAATGAGACTTGGAAGCTACCCTTGCCTTGTAAAAGAAGGAACAATTCTGGAACGTGCATACGGCGCAAAGAAAATTGATGAACGTCATCGTCACCGCTATGAGTTTAATAATGACTATCGCCAGCAGATGACAGATGCAGGACTTGTTATAAGCGGTACTTCACCAGACGGAACTTTGGTAGAAGCTGTAGAAGTTGAAGACCATTTCCATGTTGGTGTACAGTTCCATCCTGAGTTTAAGAGCAGACCTAATAATGCAGGTCCATTGTTCGTTGAGTTTGTGAAGGCTTGCTGCAGCTGTTAGCAAGAGCTAACAACTGTAAGCTTTACTGATTAATCATTTGTAAGAATTCATCAAAAAGGAAGTTTGTGTCGTGTGGACCACCACAGGCTTCCGGATGAAACTGTACGCTGAAGGCTGGAATATCTGTATACGTAATTCCTTCTACTGTCCCATCATTTACATTAAAGAAGCTCATCTGCGCATACGATGGCAGTGATGTATTTTCTACTGCGTATCCGTGGTTCTGGCTTGTAATATAAACGCGCTGTGTTCTTGTATCTTTTACAGGATGATTTCCGCCGCGATGTCCGTATTTGAGTTTGCTTGTTTTGCAACCGCGGGCAAGCGCAAGCATCTGGTGTCCAAGACAGATTCCAAAAACGGGGATTGTTCCTTTTTCGCAAATCTTTTTTATTTCTGAAATTATTCCAACATTATCAGCAGGATCGCCTGGTCCGTTACTTAGCATGATTCCATCTGGATTTAATGAAATAATTTTTTCTGCTCTTGTGTCGCATGGAACTACTGTTACTGTGCATCCGCGTTTTTCAAGTTCGCGCTGGATGTTTGCCTTTGCACCAAAATCCCAGAGGATGATGTGCGGGGCTTTGGAGGCATCCGGGGTTTTAGGGGTGGAACCCCTAGGAGAAGGGGGTGCGGTGAAGACCGAAGGGCTGAACCCAGGGGGAAGGCTTTCCCCCTCACTACTCTGAACACTTTCTACGGCCTGCACAATTTTATAGTCCTTAATTTTTTGAAGGAGCGCATCATCAATTACGGGCTTTTCGCCGCTCACTATCATTCCGTTCATTACTCCAGATTCACGGAGGCGTTTTGTAAGGGCGCGCGTATCTATTCCACAAATGCCAACGACGTTCTGAGACTTTAGAAAATCATCAAGGGTTATTTCGCAACGGAAATTGGAAGGCTGGTCGCAAAGCTCACGGACGATGTAGCCGCGCACCCAGGATTTTTTACTTTCATAATCTTGAGGAATAACGCCATAATTTCCAATTAGAGGAAATGTCTGTGTTACAATCTGGCCAAAGTAACTTGGATCTGTGAGTGTTTCGATGTAGCCTGTCATTCCTGTTGTAAAGACTGTTTCACCAATTGTTGTTCCAGTTACGCCTATTGACTGTCCTTCAAAAACAGTTCCGTCTGCAAGTATAAGATATGCCTTTTTTGTATCCATTGCCCGCCTCAAAAAAAAAGACGCTCACTCAAACCGGCGAAAATAATACCGCAAGCTTGAATGAGCGTCTTTGCTCTAATCTTGTTTGTTATAAGACTATTTTAGATAATTGTCAAGACTAGGCATGCCTCCTGGAGACGGCAAAATCTTGACAAATATTCAAAAAATCTGTAAACCTTAACTAACAAACGGCAAAGAGGTCGTAGAGAATTGCTTGGGGTGTTTTATACTCCGAGGGATTGTCTACGGCCTTTTTTTTGTGAGGATGGTTTTATGACTTTTACTAAAATGCAGGGATGCGGAAACGATTATATTTATTTTGACTGCACTTCTGTTGATTTTCCTGGTGGCGCTCAGGGTGAACGTGAGGCTGCTATAAAGCTTTCGGACAGGCATTTTGGAATTGGCGGAGACGGCATAATTATTATTAAAAAAGGCAAGTCTGCTGATTTTGAAATGGTTATGTACAATGCTGATGGAAGCCGTAGTCAGATGTGCGGTAACGGTATACGCTGCGTTGGAAAATATGTTTATGATGCAGGATATACAAAAGGCCGCGAGTTTACTGTTGAATCGATGGGCGCTGTAAAATATTTAAAGGTTATAAAGGGAGAGCCCGGCGACAAGGAAACATGGCTTAGTGTAGATATGGGGAGCCCTATTTTACAGGCAGAGAAGATTCCTGTTGCGGCACAGGGCGACAAGGTTATCATGCACCCGCTGACTGTGGAAGGCAAGGAATATAAAATTACATGCGTTTCTATGGGAAATCCTCACGCTGTTGTTTTTATTGATAAAAAACCTGCTGAGTTTCCTGTTTGTGAACTTGGACCGTTTTTTGGAAACAACGCTTTTTTCCCGGAGCGTACTAACACAGAATTTGCTTATGTAGAAGACAGACGAACTATATGGATGCGTGTATGGGAACGCGGTACAGGAGAGACTCTTGCGTGCGGTACGGGTACATGCGCCACTGTTGTTGCTGCAATATTAAATGGCTTTGTAGATGCGGGAGAAAAAATTACTGTTCATCTTGTTGGCGGTGACTTACAGATTGAATGGAGCGGAAACGAAGCTGACAGTGTCTTTATGACGGGCCCTGCGAAAAATGTATTTACTGGTGAGGTAGAATTGTGAAAATTAATAAGAATTTTTTAGATCTTGAACAAAATTATCTTTTTTCGACTGTTGCAAAAAAACAGAGAGAATTTCAGGCAGCACATCCGGAGGCTGATATTATCAAGCTTTCTATTGGTGATGTAACACGCCCTATCTGCCCTGCTGTAATTGAAGCAATGCACAAGGCTGTGGATGAAATGGCTGATGAAAAAACCTTCCGCGGATATCCGCCTGAGCAGGGTTATGATTTTGTGCGCCAGATTATTCTGCAAAAGGATTATCTTGACCGTGGCATTGATTTACAGCTTGATGAAGTTTTTCTTTCTGACGGTGCAAAATCTGACTGTGGAAATATCGGGGACATTTTTGCTACAGACAATACTGTTGCAATCTGCGATCCTGTTTATCCTGTTTACATTGATACAAACGTTATGAATGGGCGTGGCAAGAATATAATTCTTATGCCATGTACAAAAGAAAATGGATTTTTACCGGAGCTTCCTGTAAGCGGTGCGCCTGTTGCAGATATTATTTATCTTTGCTTCCCTAACAATCCTACGGGAGCTGTAGCTTCGCGCGAATATCTTAAAAAATGGGTTGATTACGCAAACGCTAACCACAGTCTGATTCTTTATGATTCGGCATATGAGGCATTTATTACAGACCCTTCAATTCCAAAATCTATTTATGAGATTCCCGGGGCAAAAACTTGTGCTATTGAGCTCCGTTCTTTTTCTAAAACTGCGGGCTTTACAGGTTTGCGCTGTGGTTATACTGTTGTTCCTCATGCTCTTGTTTTTGATGGTACCGAGCTTAATGCTTTGTGGTTCCGCCGCCAGAGTACTAAGTTTAATGGTGTTTCTTATGTTACTCAGAGGGCTGCTGAGGCTGTTTATAGCGATGAAGGTCAGAAGCAGATTAAAGAAAGCCTTGATTTTTACCGCGAAAACGCTCGATTGATTTTTGAAGGTGTTACTGCGGCTGGTTTTGAAGCATTTGGTGGAAATCACTCGCCTTATGTATGGCTCAAAATTCCTGAAGGCTACACAAGCTGGAGCTTCTTTGATGCATTGCTCGAAAAATGCAATGTAGTTGGAACTCCAGGAAGCGGCTTTGGAAAAATGGGCGAAGGATATTTGCGTTTGACTGGCTTTGGTTCACGAGAACGCACTATTGAGGCTATTGAGCGTATTAAAAAGGCCTTTGGAAAATAACGGGCGGGTGGCTCGGCAGGGGGGCTGTCGCTAAAGCAATCCCGCTATCCAGCCTGTAACTCCATTCGGAAGACGTGGATCCATTGGAGTTCCATCGTCGAACATGAGGTTACAGTGCATTGGATTTACAAGGCAGTGCTGTCCCATTTCATATCCAAAATAAATTGATGCAATTCCTCTGTCTCCGTTCTGAACCCATTCTGGTGTGAAAATAAAGCAGTTTTTCATTGCTTTAAGGCGTTCAAGGCGTGGGGCTACAAGTGTGTCAAAATCATTTATTTCGTCGTGTTTTCCGATTGCATAAAACAGGCTCACATTTTCTTTGTCGTAGAGGTCCAGCATTTTGTCTTCAGGAATTTCGCCGGCTCCAACTGGAATAAGGGCATCAAAAAATGAAGCGTAGGCATTGCCCATATTAAAGGTCATCCAGGCGCCTGAAGAATTTCCTATGAGGATATTTTTTGCTATGCGGCCCTTCATTTTTGTTTTTATAAATGAATCAATAAGTTCGTAAAGGACATTTACAGGAGTTTCACTCCAGCCTCCCCTAACCCGGCCTTCTTCGTTGCGATATTCATTTGCAAGAGGAATAAGAAGATAAGCTCCTCCAAGAGTTTTCTGGTATTCATCCTTTGAGTAAAATTCTCCACCTGCGTAATTTATGCAGACATCACCTTCGAGCGCATTTGAAGTTCCATGTAAAAAAGTGATAAGAGGATACGTTTTTTCTTTTGGATATCCGTGTTCCGTCGGATCGTAAAAATAATATGTAAGCGGCGCGAAATCGGTTGGCTTGAATGATTCCTTGTGGAAACGATCAAAGTATTCGCCTACTTTATATGTTGGCGTATAAGAGATAAAAGCACCTTCTGGAATAATATTTGCCCAGGGTGGTAATGGTTTGTTTTCGTTCATATGCTTATTTTACTTATATATTAGTGCAAACTTCAAGAAAAAAATTCAAAAAAAAAATAAATTTTTTTTTGAAAAATTGTTGACATTTTTTTTTGTAAACAGTATAACGACAGTATCAAACGGCAATGAGGTCGCAGAAATTATATTTCTGCGACCTTTTTCGTTTTATAACAATTGTAAATTGGCAAAGAAGCCGCATAAAATTTTGGAGGACGCTCCGAGATTTCATGCGGCTTTTTTCATTTTCAGGAGGACAATAATGGACGAAGTAACACCAATCTTTGGCGAGAACGTTTTTAATGAAACAGTTATGAAAGCTCGGCTGCCTAAAGAAACTTATAAACAGCTGATGAAAACAATTGAAGGTGGTGAAAAGCTTGATGCTTCTGTTGCTACTGTTGTTGCTAATGCAATGAAAGACTGGGCAATTGAAAAAGGAGCTACACACTTTACACACTGGTTCCAGCCACTTACAGGAATTACTGCCGAAAAGCACGACAGCTTTATTACTCCTATAAGCGATGGAAAAGTAATTATGGAGTTCAGCGGAAAAGAGCTCGTTCAGGGTGAACCAGATGCTTCTTCTTTCCCAAGTGGTGGTATTCGTGCAACATTCGAAGCACGCGGCTACACAGCATGGGATCCAACTTCTTATGCATTTATTAAGGACGGAACACTTTGTATTCCAACAGCATTCTGTTCTTACACAGGAGAGGCTCTTGATAAAAAGACTCCACTCCTCCGCTCTATGCAGGCAATCAGCAAGCAGGCAGTTCGTGTTCTTAAATTGTTTGACGGAAACGAAGCTGTTTCTTCTGTAAAAACAACTGTAGGTCCAGAGCAGGAATATTTCCTTGTAGACAAATCAGTTTACGACAAGCGTGAAGACTTGATTTATACAGGACGCACACTTTACGGTGCTAAGGCTCCAAAAGGACAGGAGCTCGAAGATCACTACTTTGGTATGATTAAGCCACGTGTTCAGGAGTTCATGAAGGATTTGAACAAAGAACTCTGGAAGCTTGGTATTCTTGCCAAAACAGAACATAACGAAGTTGCTCCAGCTCAGCACGAGTTGGCTCCAATCTTCAGTACAACAAACATTGCGTGTGACCACAACCAGCTCACAATGGAAATGATGAGAAAGGTTGCTGCCCGCCACGGAATGGTATGTCTTTTGCACGAAAAACCATTTGCCGGTGTAAACGGAAGTGGTAAACATAACAACTGGTCTATAAGCACAAACACTGGAAAGAACCTTCTTGATCCAGGTGCTACTCCAGATCAGAATGCACAGTTCCTTTTGTTCCTGTGTGCAATCATCAAGGGTGTTGATGAATACCAGGATCTGCTCCGTATTTCTGTTGCATCTGCTGGTAACGACCATCGTCTTGGAGCAAACGAAGCTCCTCCAGCAATCATTTCTATCTTCCTTGGCGATGAGCTTAGTGAGATTCTGGAATGTATTGAACAGGGCAAGCCTTACGGCAAGCACGAAAAAGAAAAAATGCAGATTGGTGTAACTGTTCTTCCTGACTTCAACAAGGATACAACAGACCGCAACCGTACATCACCATTTGCATTTACTGGAAATAAGTTTGAGTTCCGTATGCTTGGTTCTAACGAATCAATTGCATGTGCAAACGTATTCTTGAATACAGTTGTTGCAGAAGAGCTCAGCCAGTTTGCTGATATCCTTGAAAAATCAAAGGACTTCAAAGCTGACCTTCATGACTTGATTCTTAAGACAATCAAAGAACACAAGAGAATCATTTTCAACGGAAACGGTTATGATGATTCTTGGGTTAAAGAAGCAGAAAAGCGCGGACTTTGCAACCTTAAGTCTACACCAGAAGCTTTACCACATATTCTTGACGAAAAGAACGTTAAGGTTTTCGAAAAGTTTGGTGTTTACAGCAAGGTTGAACTTACAAGCCGCTTTGAGATTCACAACGAGAATTATTCAAAGATTATCAACATCGAAGCAGAAACAATGCTTGAGATGGCAAAGAAAAACATTCTGCCTGTTGCAAGTAAATATGCTACAACTCTGGCAGGAACAATCAGCTTGAAAAAAGCAGTTGGAGATGTTGATGCAACCTACGAAAGCGAAATGCTTAAAAAAGTATCTTGCCTTACAGGATGCATTTTCAACAAAACCAGCAAGCTCGAAAAAGCAGTTATGGATGCTAAAGAGCTTACAGCAAGCGGTGCCGATTGCAGCAAAATTGCAATGTTCTACCGCGAGCAGGTTTTTGCAGCAATGAATGAGCTGCGTGCCTGTGCAGACGAGCTTGAGATAATCACACCAAAAGAGATGTGGCCATTCCCAAGCTACGGAGATCTGCTTTATTCAGTTCGATAATTTGTTGTAACAAAAAAGAAAAATAACGGCAAAGGCGCCATAAAAAATTATCCGTATGGATGATCATTTTATGGCGCCATTTTTTTTAGTTCGGGATTTTCTCATGCCCGAAAAGGAGAAATATTATGAGTGAAGTTTGGAGCGTATGGTTCCTGATTGGTGCTGCACTTGTATTTTTTATGCAGTGCGGTTTTGCGATGGTTGAAACAGGATTTACAAGGGCTAAGAACGCCGGAAATATCATAATGAAAAACCTTATGGATTTTTGTATTGGTACACCGATGTTTATGTTGCTTGGTTTTGGCTTGATGATGAGCGAAAACTATTTCTTTGGTCTTATTGGTAAGCCAAACTGGCAGCTCTTCACAAACTTTGCAGAGCTCGACTGGTCAAGCTTTGTATTCAACTTAGTATTCTGTGCTACAGCTGCTACAATCGTTTCTGGTTCAATGGCAGAAAGAACTAAGTTCAGCGCATACTGTATTTATTCTGCAGTAATTTCTGCAGTTGTATATCCAATCGAAGCCGGATGGGTTTGGAACAGTCAGGGTTGGCTTGTTCAGCTTGGCTTCGTTGACTTTGCCGGTGGTGCTGCAATCCACTCAGTTGGTGGTACAGCTGCTTTGATCGGTGCAATTTTCCTTGGACCACGTATTGGTAAGTATGACCGCGATGCAAAGGGAAAGGTAACAAAGGTTCATGCTATTCCTGGACACTCTTTGACACTTGGTGCTCTTGGAACATTCATCCTCTGGTTCGGATGGTACGGATTCAACGGTGCTGCTTGTACACAGCTTCTTGGCGTAGGTGGTCTTGCTGCAGTATTCACAACAACAACAATTGCTCCTGCAGTTGCTTGTGTAACAACAATGATCTTTACATGGGTAAAGAACGGTAAGCCTGATGTTTCCATGACACTCAACGCTTCGTTGGCAGGTCTTGTTGCAATCACACCAACTTGTGCTACAGTAGACGCACTTGGTGCAACAGCAATCGGTGTTGTAGCCGGATTCATTGTAGTAGTTGTTGTAGAGTTCCTTGACCTTAAGCTTCACATTGATGACCCGGTTGGTGCCGTAGCTGTTCACCTTGCAAACGGTATCTGGGGTACTTTGTCAGACGGTTTGTTCAACGTTGAATCTGGTGTATTCTACGGTGGCGGTTTCAAGCACCTTGGTGTTCAGTGTCTTGGAGAGTTCACAATCGTTTTGTGGACAACAGTTTGTATGATCATCACATTCACTTTGATTAAGAAGCTCCATGGACTTCGTGCAAGCCGTGAAGAAGAAATTGTAGGACTTGATAAGCTTGAACACGGAATTGATTCAAGCTACGCAGGCTTCATCATGGCTCCACAGGTACTTGGTGGTGATGCTGCTGCAGATGCTGCTGGTACAGTTCCAGTTGAAAAGGCAGTTCCTGTTGCAAAGGCTACTTCACGCCCAGATGCAAAGTTCCACATGGTTTCTATTGTTACACGCCAGAGCAAGTTCGACGAACTCAAGGCTGCCATGAACGACATCAACGTAACAGGTATGACAGTAACAAACGTACTTGGTTGCGGAGTTCAGCATGGAAACACCCAGAAGTATCGTGGTGTTGAAATGGATATGACACTTCTTCCTAAGATTAAGGTTGATATCGTAGTAAGCGAAGTTCCTGTTGATCTTGTAATCACAGCCGCTAAGGAAGTTCTTTACACTGGCCACATCGGAGATGGAAAGATTTTTGTATACGATGTTCAAAATGTTGTAAAGGTTCGTACCGGCGAAGAAGGATACGAAGCACTTCAGGACTAATTAAATAGAGGTGAGGGGGCAAGTCTTCCCCCTGGCCTCAGCCCCTGCCGGTCTTCGGCACACCCCCTTCTCCTAGGGGGTCGCCGCCCCCTAAAACCCAACATCATCAACTTAAGGAAGACTCTATTTAAAAATTTAGAAATCCAGTAGAATTTCTGCATGGGTGGAAAAAATTTAAATAGA
>JBGVAV010000087.1:0-29388 GCA_045224915.1 Treponema sp. | reverse complement strand
CAGAAATGGGAAAATACTTATGAGCAGTGGCTCGTTAATATCCGCGACTGGTGTGTAAGCCGCCAGATCTGGTGGGGACACCGTATTCCTGTATGGTACTGCCAGAAGTGTGGAGAAGTAATTGTTAGCCGCACAGATCCAGATAAGTGTCCAAAATGTGGCTGTGGCGCACAAGACCTTAAACAGGATGAAGACGTTCTTGATACATGGTTCAGTTCATGGCTCTGGCCGTTCAGTACTTTGGGCTGGCCAAACGAAACAGAAGATATGAAACTCTTCTATCCTACAACTGCACTTGTAACTGCATACGACATCATCTTCTTCTGGGTTGCACGTATGATTATGGCTGGCCTTGAATTTACAGGAAAAGCTCCGTTCCATGATATTTACATTCACGGACTTGTTCGCGATAAGCAGGGCCGCAAGATGTCAAAGTCTCTTGGAAACGGTATGGACCCTCTTGAAATTATTGATATGTACGGTGCCGATGCCCTTAAGTTTACACTTGGATTTATGTGTGCTCAGGGCCAGGACGTTCTTATTGATAAAGATTCGTTTAAGCTTGGTTCACGCTTCTGTAATAAAGTATGGAATGCAAGCCGCTACCTTTTGGGTAACCTTGAAGGCCGCAACCTTATTCCAGTTACAGATGCAGATCTTTCAGAGCTTGATAAATGGATTTACAGCCGTTTGAATAATGCAGTTAAAATTGCACGTGAAGCTCTTGAAACATACCGCTACAACGATGCAGCCAGCGCTCTTATGGAATTCTTCTGGAATGAATTCTGTGACTGGTATGTAGAAGCAACAAAAATCAACTTTAAGAATGGCGATGAAAAAGAAAAAGACCGTCAGGCAAGTGTTCTTATGAACATTCTTGAAGAAAGTCTTCGTATGCTTCATCCATATATTCCTTTTGTTACAGAAGAAATTTACGGAAAATTACCATTAGACGAGATTGCAAAGAACCGCAAGGCTGCAGGTACACAAAACATCTCAAGCAACAGCGAATATGCAGGCATGCTCATAAATGCTCCATATCCTGAATTTGTTACTGCCCGCGAAGATGCTAAGATTGAAGCACGCTTTGAAGTTCTTAAAGAGCTCATTGGTAAAACTCGTGCTCTTCGTGTTGACTGCGGTATTGATCCTGCTAATAAAATCAATATTGCTATCCGCGTAGAAAAAGGAAGCGCTGCCGAAGTTTGTAAAGAAAAGGTAGAAATGATTCAGCTTCTTGCAGGTATTGCAAAGGTTGATTTTGTTGAAGCAAAACCAGAATCTTCAATTGGTACTGTAGGTAAAGGCTTTGAGTCATTCATCCTTGTTGATGAAAATATTAATAAGGAACAGCTCGTTACCCGTTTCCAGAAAACTTTGGAAAAAGAAGAAGGCTATGCCCGCATGAGCGAAAATAAACTCAACGGCAACTTTGCAAAGCACGCTCCGGAAAACCTTATTCAGGAAGAACGCGACCGCCTTGCAGAAAGCCAGCGTAAGATAGAAACACTTAAAGGCTACCTCAAGGAGCTTGTCTAGTGAAAAAGATTGGTCTGTTTGTTTGTACAGTTCTTCTTTCTCTGCTGCTTGTTGGCTGCTTTAATGAAAAAAACAGTCCGTTTTACGACAGCCAGTGGGTAATGCAGAGCTTAGACAACAACGCAGACCTTTACTATCATCATCTGATTTTGTCACCTGGTCACAAGGTAATGCTTAGAGTTTCTTATGCAGATTCTTCGAACATTATCGTGTGGTCGGGAACATATAAAATTAATTCCAAAAAAATAAAATTCGATTTTACAGAATGTGAACGCTACGAAGACGGCAAAAAGGTTGGGAACTACGATGCCGGTCAACTCATAAAATTTTACTCAGGCGAGTTCCTTTATTCTGCCGCCCCTCTTGCCGATGATAAGGGTAAGGAGCGCTGGCATCTTTTGCTTATGAGACCTCAGAATTATTTTTACGGAGACGGATCTGATATTTTTGGAAATCAGTTTGACGATTTTATAAAGGTGGAGAAGGGGGAATTATAAATGGCAAAACAGAAGTATGAGATGAAAACTGAACGTTCCAACAAAATGGACACCGAAGCAATGCAGCAGCTTTCGGATATGCGTCTTGCCCCATATATGCAGCTTGCAACAGGCCTTATTGGAAAAGAACGTCATGCCGGTGGAAACATGTTCCGCCATCAAATGGATACCCTCGCAATTCTTATTGATTACGGTTATATAGATTCAGTCCTTCTTAAAGCTTCAATTGTTCATGATACAGTAGAAGATATAGAAGGCTTTGATAAAAACCAGATTATTCACTGCGATTCCGAAGGCTCGGATGTTCTTGAAATTGTTCTTGAAGTAACCCGCCGCCAGAACGAATCTAAACAGGAATTTTTGCGACGCATTCTTGATTACGGAAGCCAGAAAGCAAAAATCCTTAAGTGTGCAGACCGCATTTCAAACATGATTTCTTTGGGCTACGTAACAGACCCGGAGTTTATTGAACGCTACTGCGATGAAACAGAATATTTCCTTCTTCCAATGGCTCTTGAAGTAGATTTTAATATGTACAACGAGCTTATTTCCCTTCTTATGACCCGCAGACGCTACCTCGAAGACGGCGGCTACTTTGACAACCGCAAAAAAGAATCATCAATGTAAAATTTTACAATTAAACTTTTCTATGTTAGAATTGTAGTAATATACTCTTTAATAAAAGGAATATTACTATGAAAAATCGGATTAAAGTTTTATGTAAATCAGTTTTTTTACTTACAGTTACACTTATGTGTTTTTCTTGTAAAAATTTCATGGATAGCGAAAAAGTAAAAAAAGAAATTCAGCAGCAGATATATATAAATAATCATGAATGTCCTGTTGCAACTGTGGAAGAGCCTGCATATTCAGATGCAGGTGTAGAAAAAAACAAAGCAATTGTAATTAGTTTTACTCTGCCTATAGATCCAGAAACTTTTAAAGAGAGTTTTCAGATTGTAGATTCTACAAATAACAGTCTTGCTCAATATTATATGGAGCCACAATGGGCAAGCGATTATAAAAGCGTAACTATTGCAGCAAATGAATTAAATCTTATTAATCTTGGTGGTGACAAAACAAAGGATATTTATGTTAAGCTTTCAAAAGAATGTACAACTGCAGATAAATTGCCTATAAAGCAGGCTGTTAATCATAAATTCAGAATTAATGAAACTGTTGATAATGTTCCTCCTGTAATTGAAAAAGTAAAAGCAACTCATCCTGCTGATGTTTCACAAGTTTTAGACGAAAATGGTGAACCTGCAGCTCTTGCAGAAGGTGAAATAACTGCAGCTAATGAAGAAACAATTATTAAAGCCAATCATCTGAATACAAAATTTGATTTATATATAGAAGGAAGCGACTACGGTGGCGGACGAGTCAACGGATATGTAACATATCAGCGTCTTTATGATGCAGTTGGAAATGCCGTAAATGAGAAGTTATATACCAAGGACCTGCTCTTTGAGAATCAGACAGCTGAAGGAAACTGGTATGGCACAACCTCTATTGATCTTTCCGATAGCAACCTGTTCCTTGATGGTTTATATGAGGTAAAGGTTTATGCAAAAGATTCTTTCACTATTCTATGTGAAACTCCAAAGATTTATAATGTTGTCCGCGATACATCTCTTGCTTATAGTATGAATGCCCGAATGTATCTTATGGGCTGGCAGCATAGAGATTGGTCAGAAATTCCGGATGATTTTAATCCAAAACAATTGACTAGTTATGAATGGGATGATGCAAGAAAAATACTGCCTGCAACAACGTATAATGGCTTTGCAGTTGACAGTCAAAACTATAACGGCCCTGATAATCTTGAGTATTACTACAATAATTCCACTGAAAGAAGACCTGCTAGCGAAAAATATATATTGAATGGAAGAGAGTGGTTAGGCTTTTCAGGTCTTTTTGATGATGTTTATTATATTTCTCCTCTTACAAACAAAACTTACTCAGACAATGGTGAAAAATTTACCTATTATCTTGCCTGGGGACCAGGTAATTTAACCGAGCCTGTAAAACTGGAATGGGGTCCAGAGCAATTGACCGAGGCCGAAAAAGAAAGCTGGAAAGCCGGTGGCATAAATGATTTGAATGAACTTAATGGCTGGGCCAGACTGCCTGCAGAATGCCGTAAGTATTGTGATGAGCATGAAGATCAGGATATTTATTTTGAAACAACTTATGTAGATACTGTTGGAAATAAAAATACAATAAAGCTTGTATATCCAAGAAGAGTTGATTTTTATAACTACATTGTAGAAGATGACGATTTACACACTACAGAACCAAAGAAAAAGGTTACCCTTAATTTCTCTGATATGTCAAAGCAGCAGATGGCTAATTTTGTAAATTTGCCGAACAGGTCTATTCGTGTATTATACCGAGTTTACTATGGAGTATTACCTGATAATTTCCAGCCTGGTGATGATACATCAACAGTATCACTGACACGAAACGCTTCTATGCCATGGATTTATGACGGTTGGAATGGTGCAACAGACAGTCATGTTATTTATAATCTTGAACCAGATAGACAATATGTTATTTATATTCAAAGTGATTATGAAACAGATTCTTTAATCAACAGCCAGTATGCAGGTGGTTTACAGGGCGCTATGCGTAAGGTTATTATTAATACCGCTCATAATGGTGTTTCAAATCTTTCAAAACCTGAATTTGACTGGAATAAAAAATCTGCAGGGCTAAATACAGGGCTTTTTGACCTTGATGTTTCTGTTACAAACTATGATGAAAATGTAAAGTATATTCCTGCTTACAGTATGGATGGTGGACAGAGCTGGATTTATTATGAGTCTGAATCTTCAGACAAATTTACAGTTACTGTACAAAATCCTCTTAGAATGCCAACAAAATCCGGAGAAGCATGGGCAAATGCAACTTGGGATTCAACTTTCCGAACAAGCTCCTGGAGTGGTATAGAAACCGATTCAGAGGGTCATAAAAACGGCGGTTGGGATGATGATAATACTTATTTCCTTGCAGTGCAGCATTGTAAAGATCAGTGTGGAGGCTATCCATCTGTAAAAGCAAAATTCAAAATTATAGCTGTTACAGAATATGAAAATATAGAATCAGATATACATGACGTTGAATTTTTTGAAGATGATGATAATATACCTCCTTCAATTCGAAATGATATTAGTCTTCATGATTCAAAGCTTTCTTTTGACGGACATTCCTTTATGTTTAATGAATTAATCCAGGAAAATGAAGGGCATGTAAACGAATATTTTGATTTTTATTATGTACCTTATCAGGAAATGTGGGGTAATAATCTAAATGTTTTGTCAGAGGCCGAAATTGCAAGACTTCCTGGAGGTGTAAGCTCTTTTGATTCTTCCTGCTGGATTCCAGAAGGTTCTAATGATCTGGGTTACCATCTTAGTATGACAATTCCAACCTTTGGTCTTGCAGATGGAAAATATATGTATTATGCAAAAGTAAGCGATTCTTATGGAAATTATAAATATGTAACGCTTGGTCAGGCACACATAGGAACCTTTAAGAATAAGCTTACTGTTGAACTTGAATATGATGAAACAAAAAAAGAATACCACTTTATTTCAAGATTACCAATCGAAGATGATGAACTCAACTTTGATAGATATATGATCAATGTTCAACAGCTTAATTATGATAATAAATCTGACACATATGTATGGAATAATGCATTTGGGTGGTCTAATGAGCTTCAGAATTGTAAAAAAGTAACACTGCCTGATGGTACAATTGTACTCGAAAATAAAACAGGAGTTGACGATGTTTATGGACAATTGATAGGTGACAATTATGTGGCTAGAGAACCTGAACCTTTGTATTCATACAACTATTACCGAATTACTGTTCAAGCCTTTAATAATAATACATATGATAAAACAACCGGTAAGGGTGCAGATAGAGAGTATGGCCGCCCATATAACAATAAAATAAATGTACATAAGAATGAAATCTGGGATCATGATATTGTGGGGTATGTAGAAAATGAAAGTGAATATGATGCTTATACAGATGAAACTGTTTCAAATACAGTTGTTATGTATGTTCCACCTATACGAGAACAAGATGAGTGGTGGTATGAAAGATCTGTACAATCTTCTTTCTTTGTTGATACTGCCACCCCTAGATCTAACGACAATTATTTTGTACAGATAATTGCTTCTGGTCGAGACTTGGGTAGCGATATTGATGAATGGGAACGTCGTGGAAAAATTGTTAAAACCTATATGTATAATACACATATTTATAAATCTGGAAAATTTATAGCAAATGAGAATTATGATCCAAATCAGGCAGAAACAGCAGAAAATCCAAAGTATTTAATTAATCCGGATTGTTATATAAATAATCCTGATTTTGATCCAAATGAAGAGGAATCTTTAACTAATCCAAGACACATACTTAATCCAAAGTATTATGTTAGAGAAAAAGATGAAGATGGAAAGGATATATTAAATCCTGCTTTTGATACAAGTAAACCAGAAACTGCTGCAAATCCACAGTATCAATATAAAGATAATCCTGATTATGATCCAGCTAAACCAGAAACTACTTCAAATCCAAAGTATAAATTTGAGATCCCAGATGATTATATTGAAAACCCGGACTTCAACACCTTTGATTCTTCTGTAGCTCAGGATGATATGTTTAATTCAAGAGAGAAAGGGCTTGTTTATTATGTTGTTGTAGCATACTTTGCTGATAACAGTCGTTCTATGTCGCAGGTATATTCAATGCAGGGCTTCTAAAAAATCCATATATATAGACTATTTCACAAAAAAACACTATTATATGGAAACAACTGAAAAAATATTTTTTAGGAGATATAATTATGGCAGATGTAAAAGTTGCTATTAATGGTTTCGGCCGTATTGGTCGTTTGGCTTTCCGCCAGATGTTTGGCGCAAAAGGATACGAAATCGTTGCTATTAACGATTTGACAAAACCTTCTATGCTTGCTCATCTTTTGAAGTATGATACAGCACAGGGTGGATACTGTGGTAAAATTGGTGAAAACCTCCACACTGTAACTGCTGATGATGAAGCAGGAACAATCACAGTTGACGGAAAAGTTCTTAAGATTTATGCAGAAAAAGATGCAAAAGATTGTCCATGGGGCGAACTTAAGGTAGACGTAGTACTTGAATGTACAGGTTTCTACTGCTCAAAGGAAAAGTCACAGGCTCATATCGACGCCGGTGCACGCAAGGTAGTAATTTCTGCACCTGCTGGAAACGACCTTCCAACAATCGTTTACAATGTAAACCACAAAACACTTACAAAGAACGACAACATCATTTCTGCTGCTTCTTGTACAACAAACTGTCTTGCTCCAATGGCTAAGGCTTTGAATGATGCTTATCCAATCCAGTCTGGAATTATGTCTACAATCCACGCTTACACTGGTGACCAGATGATTCTTGATGGTCCACACCGCAAGGGTGACCTCCGCCGTGCACGTGCTGGTGCTGCTAACATCGTTCCTAACTCAACAGGTGCTGCTAAGGCTATTGGTCTTGTAATTCCTGAATTGAACGGAAAGCTCATCGGATCTGCTCAGCGTGTTCCAACACCTACAGGTTCTACAACAATGCTTTTCGCAGTTGTAAAGGGTAAGGACATCACTAAGGAATCTGTAAACGCTGCTATGAAGAAGGCTGTTACAGAATCTTTCGGATACAACGAAGATCAGATCGTATCTAGCGACATCATCGGTATGCGCTTCGGTTCACTCTTTGATGCTACACAGACAATGGTATCTAAGATTGATGACGACACATATCAGGTAGAAGTTGTTTCATGGTATGATAATGAAAATAGTTATACTTCACAGATGGTTAGAACTATCAAATATTTCTCAGAGAACTGCTAAGTATAACTAACATCTTTTGATGTGAGAAAAAGCGTCCTGCTTCTGCGGGGCGCTTTATTTTTTTAACTTTTTTTTGTTACCTTTTAACTTCTGCGTTTTTATTATTATAGATACATCAGTAATAAAACGGCTGTAAAAAGCCTTGATCAGGAGTTGTAAAATGAAAAGATTTATTTTATCAGTTTTGACTGTTTGTGCTTTGGGAACCATGCTTGCTTCTTGTGGTTCAACTTTAAAACTTAAGGGCGAAGAACCTGTAATGAACACTGGAAGACCAGAAGTTATTGATTATCAGGGACTCGCACTTGGATCTGCTGTTCCAGAATGGGTAATTGCTATTGGTGATGGTTCTGAAAGACGTGTTCGTAAATCTCTTGATATTCCTAACAGCAAGCAGATTTTTATTCTTCAGAATAAAGGTAATGACCTTGACTTCCTTAAGGCCTGGACAGACCAGGTAGATGCTCGTGCCGAAATTGCATCTTCTGTAGAACAGACTATTGCACAGACTGTACAGTCAGAAATGGAAGTTCGTCAGGCAGATACACAGCAGAAGGAAAAAGCTGCAAAGATTTATTCTGCAACAATGACAAACGTTACTTTGAATGGACTTTCAAAAGAAGATTACTACTGGATTAAAACACGCACACCAAAGGTTGACGTAAAGAATCCAAAGCTTGCAACAGATTACAACTATGAATATACATACTATGTAGTATATACACTTGATAAAGATTTGTATGAACGCCAGATTGCACAGGCTATGGACGATGTTCAGGACAATGATGATCAGACAGTATTCCTTAAGGATGTTCTTTCTGAAAAGCTTATGTCAACAATCCTTTTGCCAGAAACAGAGGATATTTCGTTCGCCTATGTGCCATATGAATCAAGAGATGAAAAATAAATACTGATTTTTTACAAACCTATTAATACATGAAGACCGTAACAGAGTTTCTGCTACGGTCTTTTTTTTGTTCTAAATGTGTTTACAAACGTAATCGCAGAAGGTGCAGATGTCAGAGGTTTTACCAGGAAATTTTTTAAAGCGTCTGTAGCGAGAAAGTCCTTTTGTAAAGCAAAGCTGGACCATTTTATTATTTGCTGCATTTTGCATTATTGTTTCAAAGTTGTCTGTCATGCGTCCAATAAAAAGAGCAGGGTTTTCGTTTGCAAAGCCGCAGCATGGGGCAATGTTTCCATCTGTATGAACATAAAGAATGTTACCCGGACCCTGACAATAATCTTCCTTGAACCATTTTTCAGCTTGCCAGCCTTTTGGATCTTCTGACGGGTAGGTGCGTGGAAGTGTGTAGACATTTATATCTTTTGGAAAAGGCAAGGGGGTTTTAGGGGTGGAACCCCTAGGAGAAGGGGTAGAGAGCAACGAAGTGCGAACGAGGGGAAGGCTTTCCCCTACTGTCTGAATATTTATTGAACCTTTTCCAAAAATCTCCTCGACAGTCTTTATAAAAGTAAACATTCTTTCTGTGTTTTGCCCGTGATATTTATCCCAGCTAAGACCTATTTTTCCATCATAGCCTGCATCATAAAGAGACTGAAGTTTATTGCGAAGGTCTTCTTCGTCCTGCCACCAGTCGCCGTTTGTCATAATCTGGTCAAAAAGCATGTCGTGTTCAACAACAGCATGGGAAACTTCAAGCAGAAAATCCATATAAAGAAAAGGTTCACCACCAGAAAATCCAACTTTTTCAATAGTACCGGCCTTTGCACATCTGTCTAAAAATCCAACGGCCTCTTTTATATCAAGCTTTTTTGGATCTCTGTTTACAAAACAATGCTCGCAGTGCAAATTACAGGCTGTTGTACAGGAAAAAATAATTTCTGTAGGGCAAAAGGCTCTTGGCTTCATTGTTTAATCATATCATAGATTGAATTTTACATCAAATTTCATTATATTTTAAAGTAATAATACATAAGGAGTTTTGTATGATTAAAACTGTAAAAGACGTAGATCTTAAAGGCAAACGCATTATCATGCGTGTTGATTTTAACGTACCAATGAAGGACGGAGTAGTTCAGGATGATACTCGTATCATGGCTGCTCTTCCTACAATCAAATACATTCTTGAACAGAGCCCACGCTCTCTCGTTCTTATGAGCCACCTTGGTGACCCTAAAAAGGACGTAAAAAAGGCTCAGGAAAAAGCTGAAAAAGCCGGAAAAACCTGGACTGATGCAGATGCAGAAAAGTTCATCAACGGTAAAAACCGCATGAAGCCAGTTGTAGAATACTTTGCTTCAAAGCTCGGAAAGCCAGTTACTTTCCTTCCAGATGCACTTGGACAGAAGGCTGCAATCGACGCTCTTCCAGAAGGAGCTGTTGCAATGCTCGAAAACGTTCGCTTCCACAAAGAAGAAACTTCTAAGGACCCTGCAGAACGCGATGTAATGGCTAAGGAATTAGCTACATACGGAGATATCTTCGTAAACGATGCATTCGGAACTGCTCACCGCGATCAGGCTTCTACAGCTTCTATCGCAAAATTCATGCCAGTTGAATCTGTTGGTGGATTCCTCATGGAAAAAGAAGTTAAATACATTCAGCCAATGGTAGAAAATCCTCCAAAACCACAGGTAGCAATTATTGGTGGTGCTAAGGTTTCTTCTAAGATTGCCGTTTTGGAATCTCTCTTGAAGAACGCCAGCGCTCTTGTAATTGGTGGTGGTATGGCTTATACATTCCTCAAGGCACAGGGACACAAAGTTGGTATCTCTTTGGTAGAAGATGATTTCATTGATACAGCTAAAAAGCTCCTCGCTGATGCAGAAGCTAAGGGTGTTAAGATTGTTCTTCCTGTAGACCACGTTGCTGCAGACAAGTTTGATGCTAACGCTACTCCAGTTGCTGTTGACGGTGTTGATATTCCTGATAACCTTATGGCTATGGATGTTGGTCCTAAGACTATTGAAGCTTACAAGGAAGTTCTTTCTACAGCTAAATCTGTTGTATGGAACGGACCTGTTGGCGTATTCGAGTTCGACGCATTTGCTAAGGGAACTGCTACTGTTGCTCAGCTTGTTGCTGATGCTACTGGCCGCGGTGCTATGACTGTAGTTGGTGGTGGTGACTCTGTTGCTGCTGTAAACAAGTTCCACCTCGCAGACAAGATGAGCCACGTATCTACTGGTGGTGGTGCATCACTTGAATTCCTCGAAGGAAAAACATTGCCAGGTATTGCTATCTTGGCTACAAAATAAATAAAACACTTCGTCATTGCGAGCGAAGCGAAGCAATCCACGAATTACAAGACATTGTTGTATGTGGATTGCCACGCACTACGTGCTCGCAATGACAAACATTCTTTCTTATGATATACAACAACATTCTTGAATCGATTGGTCACACACCACTTATACAATTACAAAAAATGGTAACGCCCGATATGGCGCGTATTCTTGTTAAATTTGAAGGACTTAACGTTGGCGGTTCTATTAAAACTCGTACTGCTTTTAATATGATTTTGGACGCCGAGAAAAAAGGCCTTATAGATAAAAATACAATCATTGTTGAACCAACAAGCGGTAACCAGGGAATTGGCCTTGCTCTTATTGGTGCTGTTCGCGGCTATAAAACTGTAATCATTATGCCTGACAGCGTTAGCGAAGAACGCCGTAAGCTTGTAAAGCATTATGGTGCCGAAGTTAAGTTAGTTCACGATAACGGTGATATTGGTAAGTGTATTCAGGAATGTATTGATACAGCATTTTATATGCAGCACATGGATCCTCATGTGTTTATTCCTCAGCAGTTTGAAAATCCTGCTAACCCACAGATTCAGCGCGAACAGACTGCAATAGAAATCCTGCAGGATGTAGACGGACCTATTCATGGTTTCTGCTCGGGCATTGGAACTGGCGGAACCCTTACAGGTATTGGCGAAGTTCTTAAAGAAAAAAATCCTGATATTACAATCTGGGCAGTTGAACCTGAGCATGCCGCAATTCTTAGTGGGGGTAGTGTAGGAACTCACCTTCAGATGGGTATTGGCGACGGTCTTATTCCAACAATTTTGAACAAGGATATTTACGATGATATTTTCCTTGTTTCAGATTCAAAGGCAATTAAAACTAGCCGTGACCTTGCTCGTAAAGAAGGAATTATGTGCGGTATTTCAAGCGGTACAAATGTAGCTGCGGCTCTTGAGCTTGCACGCGTGCTTGGACATGGTAAGACTGTTGTTACTGTTTTGCCAGATACTGCAGAGCGATATTTTAGTACTCCGCTTTTTGATGAAGAAGTAGAATTTTAGAGGGATTTAAGAATTCTCTTATTCTGATACATTTCAATATCAGCGCGTTTCATTACATCGCCAAAGCACTGGTCTTTCTTGTAATCAAAAACTGCAAAGCCGGCAGCAAACGATTTTTTCTCAAATAAAGAAACAGGCTTCTTGATTTCTGCTTCGGTTATCTCTTTAATACGCTTTTGAACTTGTTCAAGATTATCAAAATCATCACTTTGAAGAATTGCTACAAATTCATCACCGCCAATTCTGTAAACTGGACTGTGTTTGAAAATATCACAAATTGTTTTACAGCAGTTTATGATGTAAGTGTCTCCAGAATCATGTCCAAAAGTATCATTTATAATTTTAAGATTGTTCAAATCGCATTCACAGATTGCAAATTTTACTGTAGATGCATCTTCGTGTATCTTTTTATCAAACTCTTTGACTTTGTTGTTATAAGAAATGCGGCTCAAAACCTTTGTAAGAGCGTCATGGCTTGAAATATCTTTTTCAATATTAATTGTTTCCATCATTATGTGACGGAACATATTTTGAATGAAAATATAAAGTAAAACTGCTGTAACACAAATAGACATGTATCCGGAATTAATATTTCCGTCGATAATATTCGCAGTCTGGCCTATAATCATGATTGAGGCAATAAGAAGGATTGTGATGAGGTTTCGTAATTTAGATCTTATTCCAATAAGCACGAATACAAAAAGAATATAAATAAAGCTTACTGCACAGAAGAATACATAAAGCCAGTATTCATCACCGCGGATGAATTTATTGTATTGATCTATTGAGAAAATATTTCCATTTGTAAGTGAGATTGTTTGAAGAATTACATGAACTATCATCACAATTACCATAGGCCTTGTAGTACGCTTCATACCACAGCTTCGGGCCAGGAAAATTGCAAGGAACGGTGAAATACAAAATTCAAAATAAGTTACTAACCAGTGGATTTTATATGGAACGCAGCCTGTTTTATCAAATAGTACGCCGCAATATTCACATGCAGCACCCAAGGCCGCAAAAATAAAAGATGTTCTGAACCATTTGATATCGCTTCTGTTAAGGATAGTGTTTTTGCCGACATCAATTGCAAGCATTAACATACTGAGAATACAGATGATAATAGTTACTGTATAATTATGATCCATAATTTGAAAATAAACTCACTAAATTCTATTATATACCATATTTGTTTATACTTCAATTATATCCATTATATAGTTGTTCAAGCTGATTTCTGCAGGCAATAAACTTTTTTCCAAGTTCAGGATCAAAGTGTGTGCCAAGAGATTCTTCTATAATCTGGAAGGCCTTGTCATAAGAAAAGCTGTCCTTGTAACATCGTTTGCTTACAAGTGCGTCAAAAACATCGGCAAGAGCCATTATGCGCGCTTCAAGAGGAATCTGCTCGCCTTTAAGTTTATCTGGATAACCTGAGCCATCCCATTTTTCGTGGTGATAGTGTGCAACGTTTATTGCGATTTTTTTGAACTCAAGGTCATCAACTTCGGAAAGAACGTTTTCTACAATGCGTGCTCCTTCTGCAGAGTGAGACTTCATTTTTTCATATTCTTCGTCTGTGAACTTCCCGGGCTTTTGAAGAATGGCATCTGGAACTGCTATTTTTCCAAGGTCATGCATAGGTGCCGCCTTTACAACATTTTCAAGAAAAGCTTGGGGTAGCTCAAGTTCATTTGCAAAAACCCGCACGCAGTCACTCGTTCGCCTGATGTGGCCGCCTGTAGAATTGTCACGGCTTTCGACCATAGTTGCCATGCCTGTTAATACCGAGTTTTGTACAGCAATAAGCCGTTTTGTTTTTTCATCAAGAGAAATTGTCATGTCGTTGAAGGTGTCTGCAAGCTCTCCAAACGGATCATTACTTACAATATTTACTTTGTAATTAAAATCACCTTCCTTAATTTTTTCCGTTCCTTTTTTAAGCTTAAGAAGTGGTGTTGTAAAAAAATGTGTAAAAATCACAAGAATCAGAATGCTGAAAACTACTAAAAATCCCAGAATAACAAAAATCCTTTTATCAGAAGGAAGGTCGTAATTATCTACAAGGGTAGTGTATACAGTAACCATAAAAAGAATAGGGAATACACCAACAGAAATATAGAATACCTGGAACAAAGTAGAAAGCGACGGCTTTTTTGGCTTAAAACGGTCAAGCTTACCTTCGGGATAGAACTTTGGTAAAAATATCTGTCTGTGGAGGGTTTCCATTATAAAAAATGAAAGTGTAAAACTAAAAAGACCTTCAAGTATTATATACATTGCAGATGTTGAAAGAATGCGAAGCATGTCAATTTCATATGTCTGTTTTGCAATTAAAAGTGCACCAATTTCAAAAAGAAGATAAAAAATCCAGCCCGTAATTCCATAAAGCGAAAATACAAGCGGCATATTTATAAAGCCCTTATCAAATGATTTTCCAGGTTTGTTTATTTTTCCGTAACGAAGGATTCTTGCAGAATAAGTCAAACATAACAAAGTTGGAATCAAAAAACTGAACACAGTAATTATATTAATTATTGTGTCATGGTCAGTAAGAAAATTCATCCACCCCTGCATGTACCCTCTGTGAAGAGCCGGCAAAGAATTAGTAGCCGGAATTATAGTACTCAAAAAGTTCGCCGTAGCATCAATCAACCCGTATACAATAAATATCCATGCAGTCTTTTTTGTGTTTTTTATCATAAGGTAATTATATCATTTTGTTTACGGCAATGTAAGGTGAACACGACGCCTTGAAAATGACGCCATAAATATGAAGTAATGAATATTACGACATGGTCATTAGTATGGATATGAAAACAGAGGGCGTAGCGAAATCGGGTGACCAAACTACATCTAGGGCTGCCGAGTGAAGCGAGAAATATGGTTTACCATACAGCCCTAGCAGTAGTTTGGGCACACGATTTCGCGGGAGCCCTCTGTTTTCCTTATGCAGGCATATCCATGTTGCAACACATTCTTAAATTCAATAAAATATCATAAATTGTATTTTTAAGGAGTCTTTATGGCACGTACACATTATATTGCCGGAAACTGGAAAATGAACACAAGCAAGGCAGAAGCCGTTGCATTGGCAAAGGACCTTGTTGAACAGTTGAAGGGTAAAACAAACAAATATATGATTGGAGTTCCTTTTGTATACCTTGATGCAGTTGCACAGGTTGTAAAGGGTTCAAACATTCTTCTTGCTGCACAAGATTGTGCTGCTACAGATAACGGTGCACACACTGGTGAAGTTTCTTGTGCAATGCTCAAGGATATTGGATGTCAGAGTGTAATTCTTGGTCACTCAGAACGCCGTCACGAAATTGGTGAAAGTGATGAACTTATCAACAAAAAGGTTCGCAAGGCTTTGAACAGTGGTCTTGAAGTTGATCTTTGTATTGGTGAACTTTTGAGCGAAAGAGAAGCAGGTGAAGCTGAACAGGTTTGTGCTTTCCAGCTTAGCGCAGGTCTTGCAGGTGTTACAGAAGAACAGATGAAGAACGTAACAATTGCTTACGAACCAGTTTGGGCAATTGGAACAGGTAAAACAGCCACTCCAGAAGATGCTCAGGCAATGCACAAGTTTATCCGTGCCTACATCGCAAAGCTCTACAACCAGAAAGTAGCCGACGAAACAATCATCCAGTACGGTGGTTCCATGAAAGCCTCTAACGCAGCCGAACTCCTCGCCCAGCCAGATATCGACGGCGGCCTCATTGGTGGCGCTTCTCTCAAGGCAGAGACATTTATCCCAATTTGTGTATTGTAATTAAAAATATAGATAGTGATATTCTGGTAGATAATGATTTGTATATCTAACAGAATCTATTAGAAAACCGAGCGCGTAGCGAAATCGGGCCCCCAAACTACATCTAGCGCTGCCGAGCGAAGCGAGATATATGGTTTACCATACAGCGCTAGCAGTAGTTTGGGGGTACGATTTCGCGGGAGCGCTCGGTTTTCCTTATGTAATCATATAGACAAATCATCACATTTTCATTAAAATAACTAAACACATTTTTAAAGATATACAAAAATTTGGAGATATATATGGGTACAATTGGTGTTGTTCTTTTGGTAATTTTTATTATTGTCTGCGTTCTTCTCGTTCTTCTTGTTTCTATCCAGGATGATGGAGAAAACGGAATGGGCGGTCTTTTAGGAGGAAGAGGAACTGCTGCTTTTGGTGCACATTCTGCAAGCGTTCTTACAAAGGCAACTGCTGTATTAGTTACTTTGTTCTTTGTTCTTACAATTGCCCTTGCTCTTGTAAATAAAAAGCCAAAGACAGACAAGTTTGTAGATTCTATTCCAGAAGAAGAAATTGCTGCTCCTGCTGCCAGCGATGCAGGAAACTGGTGGGATGAAGCTGCCGAAGCAACAGATTCTACCGAAGCTGCTGAATAAAATTGCAAGAAGAAATAAACGTAATCAGCCATCTGCTGTCTGTTGAAAAAAATGCTTCTGTATTAATTGACAATGCAGTAAAAGAAGCCGACAGCAGAACTACACAGGCTAGAAATCAGGCCAATTCTCAATTCAAAACAGAATATGATAAATGCCTTTCTCAAATGGAAGCTGATTACGAAAATACTATTCAGCGTAGAAAAGCTGAACACGAAGAGGAACTTGATCAGTTCAAATCAGATTTGGAAAGTCGCACACGCGATTATAATGCTTTCAACAAACTTTTAGACAATCTGCTTAAGCAAACAAAATCAGTTTAGAACGGGGGGCGGCAGATGGATAAATCCACAGCAGTATCTTTTAGTTACGCAAAGGCCGCCGGACTTTTGAGCAAGGCTTTTGTAAAAGACCGAACCCACCTTTTGTTCGAAGCAGAATCACTTACAGAATTATGGGGACTCCTTTTTAATAGCCCGGCCCCTGCAGTCCCAGAAACAATTCTTGCACATCAAATTGAAGAACAGGCTTTTTCTAACTTCCTTTCTCAATATCTTTTTTTCTTAAATCAATATGATAAAGCTCCTCTAATTCTTACAGACAAGCTTAAGCGCTATGAAGTTGAAAATGTTAAAGAAATAATTGGGGCTTTGTGTTCTGGAGAAAAAGAGCTTCCGCATTTGCTAGACTTAAAAGATTTCAGTAAAATAAATATGAAAGCATGGCCCGACCTTGCAAAGATGACAGAAGGTACGGACTACGAGTGGCTTAAAAAAACTCCGGATGCAAAGGATCAGCAGAAGGTTGAGTTTGAACTTGACTTAAGGCTTCTTCGCGAAAACTGGAAGGCAATCAACAGCTGTCACGGCGATGACAAAGAAGGGCACTTAAAGCTTTTTCTTGATGAGTTTGTAATAAAGAATATCATCTGGGCATTACGCCTTAAGCTTTATTACGAAATGACACGCGAAGAGATTATCCAGAATCTTTTTTACGTAACAAATTCGCCGGATAAAAATGATCCTGTTGCCGGTCCTGCAATAAAAGTTTTGTCCTGGGATGTAAACAAATTTTCAGACTGGGAAAAATGGGAGTTTGCAAAATATCTTAATCCGTATGAGCCGGGAAATATGTGGTGTATTGACCCTGTATGGATTGAGCGCAGATATATTGAACATCAGGCAAAAACTGCAAGTCAGATTTTTCATCGTTATTCTATGGAAGATGTTGCACTTGCCGCCTGGTTTAAACTTAAGTCTTATGAATTGACTTGTATACGAACAGCTGTAGAAAGCCTGCGGCTGAATATAAACTCGCGCGAAGCAATGGAGGCTGTGGGAGTAAATGGCTAGAACTGCAGAAATGCGTTTGATAGAATTGATGGTTCTCAAACAGGATATTTCGTCTGTAATCGAATATATCGGTAAAAAAGAATCGTTCCAGTTTCAGGACAGTGAGCGCGATAAGCCTAAAGAAAAAAAGTCCGACAACGAGCTTGATGTAGATACAAATTTTTACACAAGCCTTAGAAATGCTTCTGTAAATCTTGGAATCCCTCTTTCTGATTCTGAATTTGATGTAAAGGAGTGTTCTTCTCCAACTGCAAAGGATAGGGAAGACGCTGCCCGAATTATAAAGGCCTACAACGACCTGCAGTCCGAGCTTGAAGAAAAAACGTCAGAAGCTGCAAAATGTACAGATGCTTATAAAGAAGCACTTGCTTTTGCAAATCTTAAGGTTTCTTTTTCGGAACTTGATAGTCTTTCCTTTCTTACTTTGCGCGTTGGTAAAATTGATGCCGCTGCTTTTGATAATATAAAATCAAGTCTTGCTGTAATGGCAGTTGTAATTGCTCTTGGCGAAGATAAATCTCACGTGCTTGTTGCCTCTTCTAAAAAGAACAGTGCTCAGGTTGATGTTGAACTTAAAAAGCTTGGTTTTGTTACTCTTGAAATTCCTAAGGATTTTCAGGGTGTGCCTGAGGATGTGCTTGAAGGCCTTGCTAATCAGAAAAAGAAAGTTGAAGATGAGCTTGCTGAGCTTGAAAGAACACGTACTAATTTTGCAGAAACTCACAAAACTGCAATTCATAATCTTATAAAATCTTTTGCAATTGGTGTTCAGATTTCTGATATTGTAAAGGGACTTGAATCTACAGAGCTTGTTTATAGAATTACAGGCTGGGTTCCACTTAGCGAGACAGAAACTTATATGAAGGAGCTTGATAATATTACTTCGGGACGCATTGCATTCCGCGAGTATTCTCCTTTTGAAGTTCCTTCGGTAGTTGCCGGAAAAGAACAGGTACCTGTAAAGCTTAGTCATGGAAAATTTGTAAAGAGCTTTGAACGAATGATTTTTAGTTATGGTTCACCTCTTTACGGAATGATTGACCCGACACCTTTTGTTGCTGTTTTCTTTACTTTGCTTTTTGGAATAATGTTCGGCGACCTTGGTCAGGGACTTGTTTTTGTTCTTGTAGGAATCCTTATGGCTGCTAAAGTTATTAAGGTTGGTGGCTGGAACAAGTTTGCTCCAATCTTTATGGCTATTGGTATTTCAAGCTCGCTCATGGGCTTGCTTACGGGTGAATTCTTTTCTAACGAAACTTTGCTTGAGCCTTTTGCAGAATGGGTAACAGGACTTTTTGGAACTCCTCATGCGCCAATTTTAAAGATGATGCCTTCTTCAGATCCGTCATCAATAATTGCAATGTTTGGAGTTTTTGGTGTTGCCGTTGGAATTGGTTTTATAATTAATACAATTGGTCTTTTACTGAATTTTGTAAATAACCTGCGCTGCCGTCGTTTTGATGAAGCCTTCTTTGGTAAAAACGGACTTGCAGGTGCAATATTCTTCTGGTATGTAATTGTAATGGTTATCCGCATGGTTGTGTTCCATCATGCAATTGAAGTTTATGACTGGATTGTAATTGGCCTATCTCTTTTCCTTGCGGCTTTTGCTGAACCGTTTGAAAACCTTGTTGCAGGCAGAAGGCCTTTGCTTGAAAACGGTTTTGGTACTTATTTGATTTCGGGCCTTGTTGAACTTATAGAAGTTATTTCGGGATATCTTTCTAATACCGTAAGCTTTGTTCGAGTTGGAGCATTTGCACTTTCACATGCTGTTCTTGATTTTCTGATTCTGACTCTTACAAATATGTGCGGTGGCGAAGGAAGCGTTGCTGGTATTCTTATTCTTGTTGTTGGTAATGCAATCATAATTCTTCTTGAAGGAATGATTGTTGCAATTCAGGTAATAAGATTGCAGTACTACGAGTTCTTCTCAAAGTTCTTCCACGAAACCGGCCGAGAGTTTAAGCCATTTAGATTTGAGAATAAATAAGGAGTAATATATGAAGAAAAAGATTTTTCTTATTTTGACAGTGCTTGTTTGCGCATGTACTGCACTTTTTGCACAGGAAGCAGAAGCTGCAGAAGAAGTTGCTGCTAATGCAGGCGGCATTTCTGCAGGAATTAAATATCTTGCAGCTGCTATTGCTGTTGGACTTGCTTGTCTTGCCGGTGGTATTGCCGTTGCAAAAATCGGTTCATCTGCAATGGGTGCTATGAGCGAAAACCCTGAGCTTTCTGGTAAGGCACTTCCTTTCGTAGGTCTTGCAGAAGGTATTTGTCTTTGGGGAATGCTTGTTGCAGTTCTTATTCTGATTTTGTAGTTTTAGAATGCAATATTTTATTATAGGGCAGCGTGAGATTGTCCTTGCCTTTAAGATGACTGGCATAGACGGAGCTATTGCCGATACACGCGAACAGGTGCTCGAAGCATTTAACAGAGTTACCGGAAAAGGTGGTGTTGCAGCAGTTCCGTCAGACGAAATTCCCAGAGTACTTATTCTTACAGAAGAAGCAGCCAGTCTTATTGAAGACGAAGAAATCCAGTGGCAGAAAACAGGAAAGTTTCCTCTGATTGTAGAAGTTCCGGGTTTGAACGGACATATGAAGGGTAAGAAAACTCTTTCTGACGCAATCAGAGAAGCCGTTGGTGTTAATGTGTAGAGGTTTTTATGCAGGAACTAAGATCTACAGATATTCTTGATAAAGAAATAGAAGCAGATGCAAGACGCAAAGCAGAAGCAATTCTTAAACGTGCAGATATAGAATGTGAAGAAATTCTTGCTTCTGTTCAAAATAAAATAGATGTAGCGCGTCAGGAAAAACAAGAATTTTACTCAAAAAAGCTCGATGCCTTTGAAAAAGATTTAACTGCATCTGGTCCGCTTGAAAAACAGAGATTTCAGGTTTCATTTATTCAACAGCAGATTATTGAAGCAATTAATAAATATCTTGCAGAGTTAAAGGAAGAAGAACGACTTGCTCTTGTAACAAATCGTTTTGATTTTTCTGTTTGCAAAGATAAAAAAATAAATGCATACGTTTACGGATTTGATTTTGATGCTGCTCAAAAAATCCTCAAAGAAAAATTAGGCAGCGCACTTGTTTCCTGCAAAAAAACAGATTTTGGAAAAACAATGATAGAAGAAGAGCTTGGCCTTGAAAATAATCAGGGAATTATTTTAGAGGCAGAAGATAAATCAATGCGTGCAAGACTTACCCTTGTTCAGGTGCTCGGCGGAATTCTTGACAACTACAGGCAGGAGCTTTCTGATGCTTTGTTTGGAGGTTCTCTATGAGCGAACAGCTGATTGAAGGAAAAATCACACGTATCTCGGGACCTATTGTATATGCCCAAGGTCTTGACGGCTGCGGACTTTATGATGTAGTCGATGTTGGCGAAAAGCGTCTTATTGGTGAAATTATCAGACAGGATAAAGGAAACGCTACAATTCAGGTTTATGAGGAAGATACAGGCATGCACCTTGGCGAAAAGGTTGTTTGTACACAGCGTCCTCTTTCTTTGCGTCTTGGTCCTGGTCTTGTTGGAAATATTTATGATGGAATTCAGCGTCCGTTAAAATCACTGTTTAGCGGTGAAGATAAAGAATCAGAAATTGATGACAGTGCATTCCTTATTCCGGGTCAGAGAACAGAACCTCTTGATGCAACTAAAGTCTGGCATTTTGATGCTGCAGAAGGAGTAGAAGAAGGTTGCAAGATTGAACCTGGTTTTGTGCTTGGGACTGTACAGGAAACTCCATCAATTTTACAAAAGATTATGGTTCCGCCAGAAATCCGCGGCCACAAGCTTGTAAAGTTTACAGGCACCGGCGACTACACAATTGATGATGTAATTGGCGTAACTGAGTTTGATGAAGAAATCAGACTTGCTCATTACTGGGCTGTTCGAAAGCCTAGACCATATAAAACAAAGCTTGGTGTTTCTGAGCCTCTTATAACAGGACAGCGTGTAATAGATGTTTTCTTTCCATTAAGTAAAGGTGGAACAGCCGCAATTCCTGGAGGCTTTGGTACAGGTAAAACAATGACTCAGCATGCTGTTGCAAAATGGTGCGATGCAGATCTTATTGTTTACATTGGTTGCGGTGAACGCGGAAACGAAATGACCGAAGTTCTTACAGAGTTCCCTGAGCTTATTGACCCGCGTACAGGCCGTTCTATTATGGAGCGAACAATTCTTATTGCAAATACTTCTAACATGCCTGTTGCGGCTCGTGAAGTTTCGCTTTATTCAGGAATTACTCTTGCAGAATATTACCGCGATATGGGTATGGATGTTGCTATCATGGCAGACTCTACCTCGCGCTGGGCAGAAGCTTTACGTGAGCTTAGCGGTCGTATGGAAGAAATGCCTGCAGAAGAAGGATTCCCTGCATACTTACCGACACGTCTTGCTTCTTTTTATGAACGTGCCGGTCGTGTAGATACTCTTTGCGGAGAGCAGGGTTCTGTTTCTGTAATTGGTGCAGTTTCTCCTCCGGGGGGTGACTTTAGTGAACCTGTAACTCAGCATACAAAACGATTTATCCGCTGTTTCTGGGCGCTTGACCGTGAGCTTGCAAATGCCCGTCATTATCCTGCAATCGGCTGGATAGATTCTTATTCTGAATATGCAGATGAAGTTCGAGACTGGTGGGAATTAAGAAATCCTTTGTGGTGGCAGCTTCGCCTGCAGGCACTTGAGCTTTTAAAGAGTGAACAGAAACTCGAGCAGATTGTCCGCCTTATTGGACCTGATGCTCTTCCTCCGTCACAGCGTCTTGTTCTTAAAGTTGCCGAAATGATAAAGAACGGATTTTTACAGCAGAACGCATTTGACGACATAGATAAATATTGTTCTATTGAAAAACAGATTCTTATTCTTGATTTAATTATGGAATATTACCGTCGTGCAGATGCAGTTGTTAAACGTGGTGCACTTTTAATAAGAGTAACAAGCCTTCCTGTTTGTGATGAGCTTGTCCGAATTAAAATGCAATATCCAAATGATCAGATAGATAAGATTGAAGAAATCCGTAACAGACTTGACCAGCAGCTTGGCGAGCTTGAACGTTCATATTCGGGAAGAAGGATTTCGTAGGGGAGGACTTGAATGAAAGGTGTTGAATATAGAGGCGTTACTTCTGTAGACGGTCCAATCATCGTCCTCAAAAGTACAGAAAATGTTTTTTACAATGAAACAGTTTGCGTGCGTGACCGAAACGGCGTTAAGCGAACTGGTAAGGTTGTTGATATAAGCCAGTCTGCAGTTGTAGTTCAGGTTTTTGGTTCTACAACAGGCCTTGACCTTGATGAAACTTCATTTGAATTTTTGGACGAACCCCTTGAACTCAGGGTAGGCGACGGACTTCTTGGTCGTGTTTTCAATGGACTAGGGGAACCTATAGACGGATATCCTCCAATTGTTTCAAGCCAGAAACGCAATGTAAACGGAAATCCTATTAATCCTTATGCGCGTGTTTACCCAAGAGATTTTATTCAGACTGGTATTTCTGCAATTGACGGAATGAACAGCTTGGTTCGCGGACAGAAGCTTCCGATTTTTAGTGGTAACGGTCTTTCTCACAACAAGCTTGCTGCTCAGATTATCCGTCAGGCAAAGCTCCGCAACAGCGATGAAAAATTCGTTATGGTTTTTGCAGGTATGGGTATTAAATACGACGTTGCAAAATTCTTTGTTGATACCTTTGAAGAGTCGGGCGTTCTTGCAAATGTAGTAATGTTCCAGAGCCTTGCAGATGCTCCTTCTATTGAACGTATTATTACTCCACGCTGTGCACTTACCGCAGCAGAATATCTTGCGTTTGAAAAAGGAATGCACGTACTTGTTGTAATGACAGATATGACAAACTACTGCGAAGCGCTTCGTGAAATTTCTACAACACGCGGTGAAGTTCCTGGACGTAAAGGTTATCCGGGATATTTGTATTCAGACCTTGCAGAACTTTATGAACGAGCAGGTAAAATTAAAGGTTCAAACGGTTCTATTACACAAATCCCAATTCTTTCTATGCCAAACGATGATATTTCGCATCCTATTCCAGATTTGACTGGATATATTACAGAAGGTCAGATTGTACTTGGACGTGAGCTTTTCCAGAAGGGACTTTATCCTCCTGTTGCAGCGCTTTCAAGTCTGAGTCGTCTTATGAAAGATGGAATTGGCCCGGATATGACACGCGAAGATCATGCTGCAGTTTCTTCCCAGCTTTTTGCTTCTTATTCAAAGGTAAAGGCAATCAGAAACCTTGCCGCAATTATTGGTGAAGAAGAGCTTGGCGATCTTGACCGTCAGTATCTGCGCTTTGGTGAACGCTTTGAAGAAGAGTTCTTAACTCAGGGTGAATTCGAAGACCGTTCAATTGAAGATACATTAAATATAGGATGGACAATTTTGCAGGAGCTTCCTGTAGAAGAGTTGACCAGAATTAAGCCAGAGCTTATTGAGAAATATAGGAAATGAATATAAACATCGCGCCGACAAAATCTAATCTTCTCATTACTAAAGAGCAGCTTGCGGTTTCTACAAACGGCTATGAACTGCTCGAAGAAAAACGAGAGATTCTTGTGCGCGAACTCATGCGTCTTGTTGAACAGGTAAAAATTCTTGAAGATGAAATCCAGCAGGCAATAGATCTTGCTTATCCAGCCTTTAAGCGTATGCTCATGATAGATGGTGCCGATCAGGTAGAACGAATTGCTCATGCCATTCACTACGATTTTGATATGATTGAAAAGGTTGTAGTAGTTGGCGGTATGCAGTTTGAAACAATAGAAGTTGAGCTTCCAAAAAAAGAGCTTTTTTATTCGGCCCTTGGAACATATGCAAACACAGATGATGTAATCGTAAAGTTTTTTAATCTTCTTACGCTGCTTACACAAATGGCTTCAATCCGAACTATTGTCTGGCGTCTTGCAGAAGAAGTAAAGCGAACTCAGCGTCGTGTAAATGCTCTTGATAAAATGATAATCCCGCAGGCTACAGAGACGATAAAATATATAGAGAGTGTTCTTGAAGAACGTGAACGCGAAAATGTTTTTGTACTCAAGGCACTTAAGAAAAAGCAGAACGCAGGCAGGAGTTAGAATGGCAAAGGAGTTTTTCAAAAAAGTTTTGGTTGCAATCAACGGTTCAGAAAGTTCAATTCGTGCAGCAATGTACGGAATAATGATGGCCCGCACTTACAATCTTGAGCTTAAGTTTGTTTATGTAATTGACTCCGCTACTATTAACTATCTTGGAATGAACCAGATTCTTGCAAAGGATGAACAGGTAGATTACAAGGTTGATCTTTGCTACGAAGGACAAAATCATCTGGAATATGCAGCTTCTCTTGCAGGCAGTAAAGGCGTTCCCGCTCAGACAGAATTAAAAGATGGTCACGTAGTTACAGAAATCCTTAAGGTTGCAAAGGAGTTTGAAGCAGATCTTATTCTTATTGGTTCTACTTCTAAAAAAAGGGGAGAAAGCCTTATTAAACGAAATGTTCATTCAAGTCATCAAAACGATATTATAGAAAATTCAAAGATTCCGGTGCTTGTAGTTCAGTCTAGTGAAAGTGAATCAATAGAAACAAAGTTTAAGATTTTTTAGGAACCGCCAATGAAAGATTTTTATAAAATACTTGGCGTTCGTAAAGAAGCAACTCTTGCCGAAATTAAACGTGCCTACCGCGAAAAAGTAAAGAACCTTCATCCGGATCTCACAGGTGATATTTCACGTAAAGATGAGTTTAATGAAGTTGTTCACGCTTATCGGGTTCTGGCAGATGCTCATCAGCGTTCAATTTTTGATGAAAGCTTTTTCTTCAGAGCAAAGGTAAATCCTCATAATGCACAGTCGTTTGATTATTATAAATGGCTCAGTGGTCGTGACGATTATGAAAGCCGTGCAAAATTGATTTTCTATACACTCATGCATAATAAAGAAGACGAAGCTGTTGCAGAGTTCAAACGCATGCAGATGAATCACACAGATTTTACGCTCAAAGATTTTTTCACCCGCGAAGATTTTATGGATTACGGTTATATTCTTGCAGAAGAGCTTGTGCTCCGCGAAGAGTTTTACGATGCCTTTATTCTTCTTGAACAGATTATAAAAATGGAATACTCCTACAGCTATTTTTATATTTTCTTCCCGGAAGTAATTAATTTTACACTTACAATTCTTAAGAGAAATATTGATGGTGTTATAAGCGATGAGCTTGCCCTTGATGTTTATGAACGCGCACTTGATCTTGAGTTAGGCAAAACTAACGACGCTTTCTTTTTACGCAAGATGAGTGAAGAATATCGCCGCCTTGGTGATACTTCAACTGCAGATATCTGTTTACGAGAATCGTTAAAAGTGTTAGTATAGACTTACTATGATTAAGATTAAGACTTTAGAAGAAATAGACGGTATACGAAAATCCTGCCATCTTACTGCCGACATGTTTAATGAGCTTCTGCCTAAAATCAAGGCTGGAATGAGTACTTACGATATTGATATGCTTTTTAAGCATTTTATAGAATCACACGGAGGAACTCCTGCATGGTATGTAGAAGATTTTCCTGGTGCCGTGTGCATCAGTATAAACGAAGAAGTTATTCATGGACTTCCTTCTAAAAAAAGAATCGTTCGCGATGGAGACCTTGTAAGCCTTGATGTTGGAATAAACCTTAACGGATACATAAGCGATACAACTCATTCAGTTCTTATTGGAAATGTTCGCCCTGAGGTTCGCAAGCTTAAACAGGTTACAGAAGAATGCCTTCAGGCTGCAATAAATGCCTGTGTTGTAGGAAACCGCATCGGCGATATTGCTAAAGCTGTTTATGGAATTGCTGCCGAAAAGCATGGCTACGGAGTTGTATATGATTACTGCGGTCATGGAGTAGGCCTTGATGTTCACGAAGATCCTAGCATTCCAAATGTACCTTTCCGCGGAATGAATCCTAGAATTAAACCTGGAATGGTACTTGCTCTTGAGCCAATGATTAATCTTGGAGTTCCTGATGTTGAGCTTCTTGATGACGGCTGGACTGTAGTAACTGCAGACGGCGAAGTTTCATGTCACGAAGAGCATACTGTTGCTGTTTTTGAAGATCACACAGAAGTTTTGACTGATTTAAACTATAAAAACATATAACAAAACATTTATGTTACTCTTTTAAAAGTTTTGTATTATATTATATATAAAGACTTTTAAAAGAGGATGCAAAAATGAAAAAAATAACAAAATTACTTGCAGGTGCAATGCTTGCACTTATGATTGGTGGAACTGCATTTGGTCAGTCAGCATTAAGCATTGTAGAGGCGCTTCAGACAACCTTCCGATCTGTTTCGGACACAATGCTTCCTTCCGTTGTAGAAGTTGATATTACCCAGACAAAAACATATACAAATCCTTTAGGTAATATGAACCCTTTTGAATGGTTTTTTGGAAACGGTAATAATGGAAATAATGGTAATTCCGATTCAAACAACAATAAACGTGAATATCAGACAACAGGCCTTGGTTCAGGTGTAATTGTCCGCAAAACTGGAAATACTTACTATGTTCTTACAAACAATCACGTTGCCGGCGATGCAACAAAAATCAGCGTAAAACTTAATGATGAAAGATCTTTTGAAGCAAAGCTTGTAGGTTCAGATAACCGCATTGATATTGCTCTTATTTCTTTTGAAACAAAAGATAATCTTCCTGTTGCAAAGCTCGGAGATTCCGACAAAGTAAGACCAGGTGATATTTGTATGGCCTTTGGTGCTCCTTTGGGCTACAGTCAGTCTGTAACTCAGGGTATTGTAAGTGCTACAGGCCGTTCAGAAAGCTCAATGAGCTCTATCAGTGACTATATTCAGACAGATGCTGCAATCAACCAGGGTAACTCTGGTGGTCCGCTTGTAAATATTTATGGAGAAGTTATTGGTATTAATACATGGATTGCTTCTTCTTCCGGCGGATCTGTTGGTCTTGGCTTTGCAATTCCTATTAATAACGTAAAGAGTGCAATTGATGCATTTATTAAAGATGGAAAAATTACATACGGATGGCTTGGAGTTTCTTTGCTTGATGTAAGTGATGAATATAAGCAGGAGCTTGGAGTAGGTAAGCAGTCTGGTGCATTTGCTGCAGAAGTATTTATGGATTCTCCTGCATATAAAGCAGGCATTAAGCCAGGTGATTACATTACTGAACTCAACGGAAAAACTGTAAAAACTGTAAATCAGCTTGTACGTGATGTTGGATATCTTGAAGCTGGCACAACTGCAACCTTTAAGATTCTTCGTGGCGGCACTAAGACTTACGAACTTAAAGTAAAAATTGAAGCACGTGCAAAGGATGTTGATTCTCAGAACAGCAAGCTCTGGCCTGGATTTATTGCAACTCCACTTACTGATGAAATGAAAGATCAGCTTAAGATTGAAAACAAGAAGATTAAGGGTGTAGTTGTAGCAAGTGTAGAAGCTAAATCTCCAGCTGCAAGCCTTCGCCTCCAGGAAGGTGATGTAATTACTGCAGTAAACGGCAAGACAATCAAGAGCCTTTCAGAGTTCTACCAGGAGCTTGCAAATGCTACTAAGTCAATCAACTTTGATGTATATACAAATGGCGGTACAGTAACAACTGGTACATTTAAGTTCTAGATTGAAAATATTTTTACATTTTTATATAATGTGAATATCTGTAGTTTACGGATGACTTTGTGATTACTTCCTAGAAACCCAGGATTTGACCTGCAAAGCTTCCGCTTATACAGAAAATATATTACATTTTTAAGGGGTTCCAATATGGCACTTACAAAAGAAACTACTTCTGCAACAATCAAGAAGTACGGTGCAAAAGAAACTGATACAGGTAATGTAAAGGTTCAGATTGCATTGATGACACAGCGCATTCAGCAGCTTACAGACCACACAAAGCAGTTCCCAAAGGACGCTAACGCAAAACGTGCTCTGCTTAAAGTTGTAGGACAGCGCCGCAAGATGCTCCGCTACTTTGAACGCACAGACCTCGAAGGCTACCGTGCATTCATCAAAGAACTCGGACTTCGTAAGTAGTCACACTCCCGCAGATTTCTGCGGGATTTTTTATTTAACCGCGGTCCCTGAGCTTGTCGAAGGGATCGAAGAGCCAGTGCTATGTTGATTATTCTTCTATAATATTCTAAAATTAAATACTTATTCACAATTAAAGCATGCGTCGGATGTAGTGACGTGTGTAGGAGATTATTTTATGTCAGTAGAAAGAGTAACTTACCGACTTGGAGATGCCGATCTCATCTTGGAAACAGGAAAAATCGGTAAACAGGCTAATGGATGTGTTTACGCTCAGTGGGGCGGAGCCGCTATTATTGCAACTATCTGCGCTTCGTCTGCTGTTACAGAAGGTCAGGATTTTGTTCCT
>JBGVAV010000086.1:0-3590 GCA_045224915.1 Treponema sp. | reverse complement strand
TGCTTTCCCAGAAAAGATATGGATAATTTTCTTTTGTCTTTTTATCTGTAATTGTTCCGTCAGGAAGTGCAGTAACCTTCCAGCCATTTTTATAATCTGGAATAGAAACAGTTACACCGCCCTTTGGCTCAACCTTTACAGAAACAGTTGTCTTTTTTGTAGGATAAAGATAAATTACAGGTTTTCCTCTTTCTGCCATTCCACCCTGGTGTGCATATAAAGTGAGTCTGCATGTTTTATAAGTACCATCATTTAGTTTTGCAATAAAAAGATAATAGTTTGAACCCCACTGAAGATTAGAAAGGGAGCTTGAACCACCAGCATTATATTCAAAGGTTGTTGAACCTGCTTTATACTTTGTAAGAGTAAAATCATCAATACCAATGGCTTTTTTGTTGTTATTAAGAAGGTAATCAGTTATTGCATCCTGACTGTCTTTACTCCAAATACATCTGATAGCTTTACAGTCAGATGAAACTGAACCATTAATTGTAATTTTTACATCTTCAATTGCTTCTTCATATAAATATACAGAATCACCATCATCATAAGAAGTAATCTTAATAAAACTTGAAGGACCTGCAAAAAGAGAAGCTCCTGCAAACACCAAAGCAAACATTGCTGATAATAATTTTTTCATAATTATCTCCTATAATTATAAAAGTTCTTTTGAAATATTATATACACTTCCACAGTTACGGCATTCTATTTGAATTGAATCTTTTGATTCTTCAAGCATTTCCTTTAACTGTTGTGGCGGAAGAGTTTTTAAATAACCAATAAATTTGTCTTCACTACAAGGACAATCAAAAATGATATCGCGTGTTACAGTAATTACAGGTGAAAACTCTCGAAACAAACCTATTACGATATCTTCTGAATCTACTTCTTTTTCGCTGTACAAAAGTCCAAGACTTGGGCAGGCTTTAAATGCATTTTCTACCCCTGTAAGAAGTTTTTCTTCTTCTATGGATTCTTCGGCATGGCTGTCTGTACCACCACCGTCTCCGGCAGTTCCTCCGGTTTTTGGCATAACCTGAATGTACATTGCTCCGGCCCCAATTACTCTGCCCTGTTTATCAAACTGAATGCTTGAATTAAAAGCAGTATTAATCTGCTCAGACTGGGCAAAGTAAGTTGCAAAATCTTTTGCAATATTATCTCCGTCTACATCTACAGTTGAGCTTTGAGGATATTTATCATCCTTGTGGACTCTTGAAAATGTAAAGGAACCAGGGCCCATAAAAGGTGTAAGATTCCAGTCTTCCAATTCTGATTTTACGGGAATATGATCATTGTAAATATAGCCGCGTACATAACCGGTTGAATCTGCTTCTACAGAGTAGCCCTGAACAGGACCAATACCTTCGTATTTTATTACAACGTGTTCTTTGTCCTTCATCATTGGAATTGACATGGCTGCACACAAGCTTGCCTGACCAAGAATATAGGTTTCAAGAATCCCAAGATTATGCTGAGCGCGCAACTGATTTATAAATCGTGTTCCATGAAAAATGGCTCCACGAATACGACCATTTGCAGCAGTAAAAACTTTTAAGCCGTCTGCTTCAAGCGTGTCGAGATATTTTTGTAAATCAGTATCTATTTTTGCTTTAATCATTAGTATGTTGCAATTGACTTAGTATTAAGAACTGTACCGTCGTATTTGTAAACTGTAAGTTCTATATTATTCTTGAAAATCTTCATGTCTACCCAACCAAAGTTGTCGTTATCAATCCAGGTAGAATATGGAGAAGGATAAACAAGATCTTTATCAAGCTTACCGCCCATTGCACCAAGAATCATATAATCAACACCATCTTTTTCAAGGAACTCAAAGAAGTGATTGTGACCTGTTAATGCTAAATCAACGCCATATTTTTCCAAGATTGGGCATACGCGTTTGATAACACCAGGAATATCTCCCCAGTTTTTGTTTGCAGCGCTGTCATAATATCCAGAACCTGTAATGTAGCAGTGAGAAAGAACAATAACAGTATCTTCCTGAGGAATTTCTTCAAGCTGTTTGATAAGCCATTTTTCTTCTTTCTTTGACAATTCTGCATCGTCCCAAACCATGTAAAGGAAGATCATATGAATAGATCCGTTATCCATACGGAAATATTTCTTATCGCCTTTCTGCATAAATGCTTTTTTGAAGCAAGGATATCCATTTACAATAAAATCATGATTACCTGGGATTACAAGTGATCTTGTATTTTTAAGATTATCACGAAAATCGTTTACAGCACTCTGCATAATTGCAGGAACCATACCTACTTCTGAAATATCACCAAGACAGAAGAAAGCATCGTAATTTCTTGAATCAATCTGCTGCATAATTTTTGTGCGTGCTTCGGCATTTGAATTACTTGAACCCCAGTGAGGATCAGAAGCAAATGCATAATGTGCAAGTAAATCTTTATCTGCTGCGTTTGAAGAAGCTGGAAGATCATCATTCTGATACAAAAGATTTAATCCAGAGTTATCAAGTGGCAGACGTGGGAGAATCATAAGAGCAATATAAGTGATAATCCAAAAGCTCATTGAAAAAATTGAGAAAACGCGCGAAAGGATTGTTGTTGCTTTATTTGTTTTTAAAAGATTAATTACAAAGAAAATTGCTGGAAGAAGAGCAATAAGCAAAAGCATTATATATGCAAAATTAATACCCTGATGCCAGTGCAAGGTTCCCATCAAACCAGGACGGAAACTGAACCATAAAAAGATAATTACGCAAATTGCAATTGCAATAATTCCAAGCTTAAAAGTTTTTTTGTCTGTGTTGTTTTTCATTTTGTTGTTCCTCTTTTAGACCTTTACTGGCCGTTGTTCTATATTATATTTTATTACTTTTTCAATTCAAATACAATCACATTCCATGACAGTGGCTTGAGTTTTGTCAGGGCAATGCCCTGGTTTATGCAGGCATCTTTGTTTAATGCAGGAGCCTCCCACGGCTGTTCGTAGCTGCTTTTCTTGTCAAAATCTTCACTAAACATTTGATAATGTTTTACGGCTTCAATTTCTTCAAAGCCACGAACATCAAGCTCAAGTGGATATTCCTCTGTCTGATTACGGTTGATGGCAAATACGGTAAGGCGTCCTGCATTTTCATCAAAAGCACTTGCAGCATCAATATACGGAACATTGTTTTTTCCAGTGTATTGCGATGTATCATCGATTGCGTAGCCAGGCATATCAAAAGTCGGACAATCTACACTCACCTGCATAGATTTACCTTTTGCATATTCAAGCAGCTGCATAAAGGCGTAGTGAGATGCACTTTTCCATACATGCTCACGGTTTGATGAACATAAAGCACCAAGGCCTCCTGTCATACAGCTTATCTTTACTCTGTCGGCATGACGTAGAAGTGCCAGCTGAACGCTTGTCATTGAAAGAAGTTTTATCATGTCTCCGCCAGGAAATTCCCTTGCAGGCATATTATCCGGGTCATGCAGGATATATTCCCGTTCAGGATCGAACTTGTAATGAGAACGTGCCATATTATATGGACCATAGCCCGGATTAAGAGGAGTAAACGGACGTTCAAAAGCGCCATACTCATCAAAACTGATATTAACTTT
>JBGVAV010000085.1:0-5927 GCA_045224915.1 Treponema sp. | reverse complement strand
GGCGAGCAATCATTTTCTGCTTCTTTGTCAAATCTTTTTTTGTCATAAATTATACTAACATGTTCTTATAGAATTCGCAAGAATATCCAACATTATCTTTTTCAAGATTCCAAATTTACTAGCCACTAAAATCAATTTCATAGTCCCATTTCTTTCTTAATTCTTCTAATTTTTTACTTTTTTCTTCTGAAGAGTACTTAGGTTTCTTTAATCTAAGAAATTATTTTATGGTCCTAGTTTTAAGAATAATATGAGATATAAGAAAAGTCATTAAACTAATAGTTTAATGACAGATTAAAGAACCAATCATACAATGCTAGCATCACTACCAATTTACCAACAAAGGAAAAAAACATGAGAAAACTAGCAAGTGTCCAGACTATTTGGGACGTGCAGCCGATAGAAGGGGCTGACAGGATAGAAGTCGTTTCCGTTTTGGGATGGAAATGTGTTACTAAGAAGGGCGAGTTTAAGAAATACGATTTATGCGTTTATTTCGAAGTTGATGCATTTTTGCCGGTAAAGCCGGAGTTTGAGTTTCTGCGAGACGGATGTTACAGAAGCAACGACTTGAACGGTGAAGGATTCTTGATGAAGACAAGAAACTTCCGAGGACAGGTTTCACAGGGACTCGTTTTACCGCTTTCAATTCTGGACGGTATCGCACCGCTTGATGGAATTGCCTGGAAGACTGGTGATATCGTAAGCGAACAACTTGGCGTAAAGAAATGGGAAGTTGCAGAAATTGCCACTGGAAGCGGACGAGTTATCGGAGACTTTCCACATGGCATTCCGAAGACAGATGAAATTCGAGTTCAGGCGGAACCTGGCTTGATTGATGAGTTCAAGGGCGTCCCTTACTACATCTCTACCAAAATGGATGGAACCAGCGTGACTATGTATCTGATTGACGGTGATTTTGGAGTCTGCTCAAGGAATTACGAAATTGCTGATGATGAGACTAGCCCGGCATGGAAGTTCGTTCATAAGCACAATGTAATTGAAAAAATCAAAAAGGGAGCTGAGGCTATTGGTTTGAAAAATGTAGCAGTTCAGGGTGAGTTCTGTGGAGAAGGCATTCAAAAGAATCCGCTCAAGCTTGTGACTGCCGAATGGTACGTGTTTACTCTGCGGGATATGGATCAGGGAAAGCGACTTGGTCTTAAAATGATGCAGGCTTTCTGTGAAGCTGCCGGCTTAAACATGGTTCCTGTTGAAGAAACCGGTGATCAGCTTCCTTACAAAACTGTGGAAGAGTTTATCGAAAGGGCCAAAGGAAAGTATGCAAGCGGCAATCAAAAAGAAGGAATTGTTATCAGACCAATTGATCCTGTCTATAGCAAAATACTTGAAGGTCCGCTTTCTATGAAGGTAATTAACAACGATTACCTTCTGAAGCAGAAATAAAAGAAAATCAACTGTCCGATTTTTTCGGACAGCTGATTTTTAGGAAAATAATTATGACAATCTACATGACAAGCGACTTGCACGTTGACCATTACATAAATCATCGTGTAAGCCTTGAAAACTACATAAATAGTGTACTCAAACCGGCGGATGTTCTTTGTGTGGCAGGAGACACCTGTGATGATCCAAATATTTTCGTGGAATTTTACAAAGCAGTTTCTCCCCGTTATAAAAAGATTTTTGTAGTCTTTGGAAATCATGATTTGACTGTCGGGAACAATTCTTATTTCAGAAATAATCCCTTTAAAGAAACTCAGGCAAAACTCGATTTTCTGAAGACAGAAGTTGCAAAGTTAGGAAACGTTTCAATCCTTGATGGAACTGTCGAAGAATACGAGGGCATAATATTTGGTGGAACAATGGCATTCAATGACTGGACCTGGGCCTTCCATCTTGAACCGGAGCCAGATGGAAATATTCACAAGTTTCTCTTTAACTGGCATTACTGGTTCGATTACGTAAACTGGAATTATATGAACAACAATCACTCTGCCATTCTAAAATCAGAAATGCAAAAGCTGGATAAAGTTGTTTCTCAAAAGCCGGATATCATAATGACTCATTATATCCCATTATTTTTTGGAGTTGAACGTCAATACTATTATTCTGACTCTACAACTTATTTCTATTTCAACGGTCAAAAATATTTGGACCAATTGAAGGATCAAAGCATCTGGCTTGCAGGACATACACACACAGTTCGCGCGAAAGATTTACTACAGGGAGACGGAAGAATCATTCAGTTAAAACTGAATCCGGTTGGTTATCCGGATGAAGATTCAGGGAATGCTGCCGCAATGGATAAATTTCTTGTGGAAAATAAAAGGAAAATAAAAAATGTCCCCGTGGTGGCGACCACAAAGTTTTATTATTCTGATATATTCAAACCATCACTTAGCGGGATGGCAACAGCTGGTAGTTCGCGAGCCCCATAAGCTCGAGGTTGAGGGTTCAAGTCCCTCTCCCGCCATAGACCTTTTTTGGAATCTTTGATACATTTCAAACACGAGGAGATTAGGTATTCACAAATTTTACATTAACTTATCGCGAGAAACTGATTGAACAGTTTCCCTCTCTAAAACAAAATCTAAATGAACATCAGGAAACTTTCCAGGAACGTCTGATGCAAATAATTTGGACAAAAGGTTTTTCTGAAACACAAATTTACAAATCGGCAAATATTGACCGCAGATTGTTTTCAAAAATCAGATCAGATTCATCTTATCACCCACAAAAGCAGACGATTCTTCCTCTGCTGATTGCTTTACATTTAAGTATTTCCGAAGCAGAAGATTTACTCTCCAGAGCAGGCTTTGCATTTTCCCCGACAAACCCAATTGATGTTATCTATCGTTTCTGTATACAAAATAAAATTTTTAATCAGAACGTTGTTGAAGAATTGATTTATGAAATAGAAATATTGAAGATTAAACTATAAGTTTAATGACTTCCAGAATGACATACAGTATTTTAGATATATAAACTAAAGGAGGAATAAAAGATGACACTACAAAAAGCAATGCGTGTTAGAGCTGAACTTAAAAAAGAAATCAGCAACTTGAATGATCTTATCCATGACTATTCTCATCAGATTTCATTTAAGGGAAAAGCTCCAGGAGCAGAAGAGCTTTCTGTAAAACGTGCTGAAAAAGTTGCTGCTCTTTATGGTATGAGTTATGAAGAAGTTGTAAAGAGAATGTTTACTCTTACAGATGCAATTCTTGAATTAAATACTGTAATTGAAAAAGCAAATCGCGAAGGACATAATTTGCTTTTCAAAGAAGCTGCTATAAAATCAAAACTCTCTGTTGTTGAATATCAGATTAATATGGAAAGAACTATTGAACCTGAAACAGAAAGTCTTGAATATGATTATGAACACATGGACGAAAAAGGAAACTACAAGCGGGTTAAAATCACTTCTTATAATTTCCCTATGCTTACAGATGAAACTTTTGGGGTTTCTCTGATTGGATTGAAAAAGCAGCTTAATCGGGAACTTGAAAGAGTTCGTGATGAGCTTACAGCTTTTAATGCTACTCACAAAATTGACTATGAATTGCCGGAAGGCATTCTATAGGACAGATATGCAGTAAATGTTTAGCCTAGTGGGGGAAAAGCACTTGGTTTGAAGAAATCATATAATCTTTCAAGTATATGACTTCTTTTAAATCAAGTTCCAACTGATATCCACTTCCAGGGAGGTAATACTTCCACCTAACAGGTGACATGGCCGCCTTCGGGGGAAACTCCCCGATTAAAGATGGCCTTCCTTGTCGCCTTTAAAAATATAAAATTATAATAATTTATAAACCGGATTTTCCGTATTTTTGATTTTGTATTTTTACTGTTGACGGCTTTTTAATAGTTAAGGAAAAATTAAAGAAAATTTAAATATTTCAAACTTCAATTCTATATCAGTTGGAAGCTGTAAATCTGGGGCGTCGGTCAAAAGTCTAAAGGAATGAGACCGACGCTTTTTATTTCTTTATAATACAACTTCACTCAGAAACTGTTTGATAGTTACATCAAGCTCTTGTTCATAGCCTTCTTCAATATCTGCAAGTTTTTCTAACAATCTGTTTGCAAGAGTTCCATATTCTGGAATGGTTTCATGAACTTCCATGTCAGAGATTTCAACTTGCTTCAATACATACAAATCTTCTACATGACATTTATACAGTTTGGATAAAACATCAAAGTTTTCAATGCACGGAATATTTTTGCATTTCTCATTTTCCCAGGCATAAACAGCGACTGGTGTTTCAAAACCAAAAATCTCTTGAAGCTGCTTTACACTATATCCATTTTGAATCCGCATATTTTTCAACAATTTTGAAGTAGCGGGTATATCGATAACAGTTCTTCTAATCGGTTGATTTGAATAAGTATATTCCATGCATACATTATAAACGATTTTTCAAAAAAAGTTTTAAACTAATAGTTTAAAAAATTATATCCATTACAGAGATAAAAGAATATTTATTCAATAAAAAATTCAACGTTGATGTTTACTTTTTAAATTTTTCTGTAAACACCCTGAAATTACTGTCATCATAAGGAGAACAATAAACGGCAAATTCAATAGTCTCAAAAGCGTTCTGAAATTCGCTGACCAGTTGCTTATAGGCATTTGCAACCACTTCCGGCTTATTCATAAAAGCTCCGCATCCAAAAGCTCCTAGAATCACAATTTCATTTTTATATGCTGCTGCGGCTTCAAGGATTTTCCGGCCACGCTTAACATGAAGCTGTCCCAGGTCCTTGTCAGAAATTTTTACTGCATTATTTCCATCGCCAGAATTGTAAGAATTACTTGGGCGTTCTCTAAGATTTGGAGCAGCACAGGTGATGACATTTACATGCATCCATTGAGATTCGGGTAAGAGTTCAGGATGAGCTGTGTCCGATTTGAAAATCACAACATCAGGAGTATAAATTAAATCATCGTTATGAAGAGGATTGGCAGCATGCCTGTGAGGAAGATAAAAATTCTTCCACATGTAATCTTCTGTCAAATTATAATAAAGCGTTGAACACCGGCAAAGGCACTCTTCCTGTGCAGAAGAACCGTTCACTACTCCACCCCCGGGATTACTGGCCGAAGCAAAATTCAAAACTGCAACTCTTTTTCCGGCATACCCCATTGCAGCTTCAAAGGTTCTTTTTTTGGACACTACAATTTTTGCAGCCGACTCATAAAGATTTTTTTCGCAGGCAATTTCATCTTTTTCTAAAAACAACTTTTGATTTTCTGATGAATTTTTCCATGCCTTCACCAAAGTCTGATTTGTTCTACACAGCTTCTCTGTATCTTTAAAAATTCTTATGTTATCTTCTCTGCTCATAATTATCACCTCTTCGACTAAATCATTCTCAAGTCTGCAAGACTTTTTTGTAATAATGAATCAAAAATATCAGGAGATGGAAGCCCAAAATCTTCGGCAGATTTTCCAAAATTATAAGGAATGACATATTCAACTGAAATCTTTTTTTCAGTAATGATAAAAAACATACCAACAGCATTCTCATCGCCATCACGTTTATTTTTATTATTGTAAAATAGGATTTGCTCTTTGAACTTTTCTTTTTGTGCAGCGGTAGGATTCTTAAGGTAAATATTTAACAATACATTACGTTTACTTGGAATATGATAATAAATCTGATCAATAATAAAATATGAATTCTTATAAGGCACACGAACTTTTTCATTACTGAATCCAAAAAGAAGTTCTGTACCTAAGATAAAATTCCTTATGGATAAATATAACTGCTCTTTTTTGGAGTCAATTTGGGCAGTAAAATAATCTCTTGCATTAAGAGGCGTAACAATACTTTTTCCAGTTTTACTTTCAAGTTCTCGTCTGGCTACGGCAGCTACATTCCCACCTTCCTGAGCACACTGTGCGTTTTCTTTGAGAGTTTGAGGATTTTTTGCTTTTGTAATACTTGTTGCAGAT
>JBGVAV010000084.1:0-3124 GCA_045224915.1 Treponema sp. | reverse complement strand
TGGTGAAATATGGGATTATTCCCGAGACGAGAATAATCAGATTGTAAAAGTGAATGACCACTACATGGATGCGATGCGTTATGCCATCTTTAGCGCTGCGACTTCCGGGGTGGTATTAGCGTGAGGATTTACCGATAAACTATATGGGACTTTTTAAGAGGAACCAGAAAGAAAAAAAGTTACGAAGCTTTTCTGAGATAAATAACGACACTGTTGCAGATGACTTTTCTGTTCGCGAGAAGAAGACCTGCACGGATCCTTATTTACAGCATGCGTGGGTTTCGGTTTGTATTGATATTCTCACAAGAAATGTTGCGCGGGCTGAATTTGAAATTACGAAAAACGGAAAGAAAGTAAACGATTCTAAGCTGGCACAGCTTTTTAACTACCCTAATAAAAGTCTATGCAGGTTTGATTTATGGAAGCAGACCTGCGCCTGGTGGAGCCTCGACGGTGAGGCGTTCTGGTGGTTTGGCGAAGACTACTGCTGCGGCATTCCGACTGAGATTTATATTTTGAATCCAAGGAACATGCAGCACGTTGTTGTAGACGGAAAGATTACCAAGTGGGTTTATACAGAAGGTGGAACGGGGAAACCTTGTATAATCCTTCCTGATGAAATAATCCACTTTAAGGACTGGAATCCGTGGAATGAATATCGCGGGGTTAGCCCTTTGGTAAGCTTGGGTCTTGAAGTCGAACAGGATTTGCTCGCTGCCAAACAGAACTCCGGACTTTTAAGAGAAGGTGGTGTGCCTAAGGGGCTTTTAAAAACTGACCAGATTCTTACAGAAGCAGAAGCTGAAATCTTAGCTAGAACTTGGGACTCAAAATATGGTCACGGTATGAAAAACCGCGTGGCCGTATTGGGTAAAGGTACAGAATACCAGCCTCTCACTTTTAGTCCCGATGTTCTGAAACTTTACGATATGAAGAAGTGGAACCTGTATACACTGCTTGCGAAGTATGGCATTCCGCCTAGAGTAGCGAACATACAGGATTCTAAAAGTTCCCTTAGTGGTACCGACACAGACAGCCAGCACAGAGCGTTCTGGAACTTTACTCTAATTCCTTTATTAAAAAACTTTGAGCAGATACTCGAAGTGCAATTCTTTCGTCGTTTCAATCTTTCAGAAACTGGCGAATTCAATTTAAATAATATCCCTGAATTACAAGAATCTGAGGATGCCCAGAGCAACAGGGATATTGCAGAAATCAATGCTGGTCTTAAGACAATCAATGATGTTTTAAGACAACGAGGAGAAAAGGAGAAACCTTGGGGCGACTGCTGGTATAAACCCACATCCTTAACAGCATACGACTCTGCCCCATCACAATAAGAGGGTTAAAAAATGGTTAAAGTGATTGTAGGTATGACTGACGATTATACCAAAAAACTGACTATGGAATGTGTGTCTAAGGCCCTGCCTAAGGCACAGCTTATTGACGGCTCTAGTGATATGGAGATTTTTTATCATTTACAAAAGGCTGAAGATGAAATCATTGTAATTTTCGACAGATTCTTTTTAAGCTACATTTTGAAATTTAAGCTGATTTACTTGAAGGCGATGAACAATCGGATGAAGATTGTGTTTTGTGAGAGAGGAAGCTGTATCAGAGAATTTGGATTGCGTCTTTACGAGCTAGGAGTAGACGGGTTTATCTGCGACATTGAACACGAAGACCTTTTTGTTGCAAAGCTTAAGAAGGTCGAAAACGGAGATAAATGTTTTCCTGATGAGATGAAAGATTCTGACGGGTATCTGCAGGTTAATTCTGACAGAAAAGGCTGTGTTGAAATTACCTGTGCAGAATTTACTGTGGGACTTTATTTGGGCAAAGGCTTTACGAATAAAGAAATCAGCAGGATTACAGGATTCTCAATTAACGCAGTTAGAAATCACGCACATTGGCTGAAGAAGAAAATCGGTTTTAAGTGTCTGAATGACTTAACGGTTTTGAATCAGCGCTATGCTCATTTGGATATAAGGAGTTGGCATCTTGGTAATTAAAATTGATGGTATTGAAAACAAGGAATTTGGAAAAGACAAAAATCTTTTCTTGAAGTTCCTTAAGGAGAACACGAGCTCTGGAAAAGTAAGTGCCCAGGTTGAGGTGTTCAAGGCTGTGGATGTGCAGAAGGATTCTTTCCATTGGGTAATGAGTACCTTTGATACGGACCGTGACTTTGAGAAAGTGGATCCGTGCGGATGGGATTTGAAAAACTATCTTGCTAATCCTGTTGTGCTTTGGAGCCACGACTATAGTATTCCGGCCATTGGCATTGCTAAAAATGTTTCGGCTGAAAAGCAGCTCGAAGGCGATATTGTCTTTAACGACAAGGAGTTTGACGAGTTTGGCTGGAGCATTGGAGAGCGTGTAAAAGCCGGAGTTCTGCGCTGCGGTTCTGTGGGTTTTCGTGTTGATGAATGTGAGTTCCTGGAAGCTCAGGACCGCGACTGTGATTTGATTTACAGAAAGCAGGAGCTTCTGGAGTTCAGTATTTGTTGTGTACCTTCGAATCCGTTTGCGATTCATGTACCACAAAAGAAACTGGAAATTGAAAGAATTATTCAGGAGGATGATTCTTCATTTTATGAAAAGGTTTGTTCAGGCTTGAAAGCCAGAGCATAAATAAAAAAAAACAGAGCTGCCTGCAATTGAGACCTGGAGACAGCCCTGATTCAAGACCAACTTGGAGGTTTATCTTGAACGAAGTAATTGTATCTTTGCAGCAGAAACTTAGCAATATGAAAAGCTTGGTGCCAACAGAAGCTGCAACACCGGAACAGATTTCAAAATACTTTAATGAGACAGAAGAGCTCATTGACGGAATTTTGAAAATGGCAGACAGTCAGCAGACTGCCTCTACTACAGAGCTCGAAGGAATCAGAGAATCAGTTAAGGAGCTTCGTAACCTTCTTAAAAAGACCGATTCAGAAATGAAGCCTTTGACTTACCGTGATGTTTGTTACAATCTTGGTAAAGCTTTGTGCGCAGCCTGGAACAAGGATGCCGAAACACTTGGAGCTTTGAAGTTCTGTCCGAACATCAGAGCTGAAAAATGGAACAATCCAAAAGACTTTAAGTGGGAAGCCGGCAAAGGCTTTGTACCACAGAAAGC
>JBGVAV010000083.1:0-4298 GCA_045224915.1 Treponema sp. | reverse complement strand
TCGCAGCTGCCCTGAAGCAATGGAAACGGCGGGAATTGTGATTTTACATGAATCGTGTATCTTGAAAAAGGCAGCTAACGATATATGTTCGAAGATTTGCCTTACCATTTTTTGTAAAAATGTCACGACCGGAAAATATTCGGCGCTCCGGCAGTAGCGAAAGCTCGAACGATTGAGGGTTTGCCGACCTCAGGTATTTTTACATTGCCCAGGTTTTTGTCTGGGCTTTTTATTTTTAAGAAGATTTTTTTGTTCCAATATTTTTATATTTCTAATTTGAGTAATCTCTTTATGAGCAGCTTTTATGCCTTTAACTTGTTTTCCATCCTTAAAGATTTTGCCGTCTTTAATTTCTATAATACCAAAACATTTTTTTTCTACGTTGTAATATGAGAACGAATCTTTATGCATATTATCCAAATCATATAATCTTTCGAATAAGAATGAATTATAATTTGAGTTCTTATTCTGGAAAAAGATTCTTGAACGATGCATTAAATCTTTAAGGTAATCATATTTATGAATCTTTTTATTTAGATAATCTAAATCTATAAAATTATTACTCTTAAAATTGAAAATATATTCTTGTTTAATTAGATTTGTATAATCAGGTTCTGGAATATATAAGATATTTGCAAGCCCTGATAATTGAATTTTTTCTTCTGGAATAACTAAATATAAATTATATTTACCGAACAGTTTGCTCATTAATTCTTTTTTACGCTTAAGCTTATCTTCTACGAAAGCAAGATTTACTTTTTGCTTGGTTATTTCATACCAATGGACATTTCCTTTTAAATCAAAGCCGATAATATCAAACTCGCCTAAATCAATTAAAGATGACTGATAACATAAACTTCCAGCAGCAGAAATATAAAATCCATCTTTTTTAGACTTGTTCTCTTCTAAACGAATAAATTTAAAATCTTGATATTTATTTACAATTTTCTCATAACAGTAGCATTCATATATTTCACCTTCAATAATCGATTTTTCTTTAGGTGTAAGAGAATCATGAAAATGCCGTATTCGTTTAGTTGCTTTCATTTTTAATCGCAAATATACGCTGAAGATTTAATATATTATACCACATAAATTATATTTTTTATTCGTTTTGTATTTCCCCCGTGCCCCCAATAGCGCTACGCTTCAAAGCGTTGCAGAAAGAAAAAGAAGAAACGTAGCTTTGTGGCAAGAAGAAAAGATATGCGTTGTTTGCAACGTATAAAAAGGCTATCCGTTGCAAAAGCGTTGCTAGATTTGATTAGGTTTGAATTATATCTGTTTATTTTAGAGTGTGTTTGATTTGCTTATCTTTTAAATTTTTCTTTAGCAACGCTTGTTCCTAAGAAATTAAAATTATTTTTATATGTAATATAAGAGTAAATGAAAATAACGCATATAAGAGTATATGCGTTGCTTTGATTTAAAGTCAGAAAATGAAACTTTTTAGACCGCTGTGCGCGCTCCCCCCGCGAATTTTTATTTCAATTCGGCCATGGTTGGATTTTCTTTTTTGAAAATCTCGATTTGTTCAGGAGTCAACTTATCAGGATAATCGGTCCAGAAGTTAAAGATTGTTTCCTGGTCGAAGCTGAAAAGATAAGGGCCGCATTCGCCGGGAGTTTCAACTTGCCAGATCTTATCATCCCTGGAATGTTTATAGAAGTCGTGGCCGTTTTTGGATTCGTGGATTTCATCGTTGTAATCATCACTCATATTTTTATTATACAGCGATTCTTTCAAAATCGGTAGGTTCATCTTCGCTGAGCGGAAGGCGCGTCGGGAGCACAAGGAGGTGCGACCAGAGCGCCTGGAGCGAAGCTGCGGAAGGTGGCACAATCACTGATGTCGAAAAAGTATTTTACGGAAGACGGCGGCAACACGGACGTTGCCGCCTTGCCGATTGAGCGCAGGGGCTTGTCCCCTGTGCGATTGAGGCAACCATTTTTCCCACACAAAAGAAATACCCGAAAAGCCGCCCTTTAACGATGAACTGAGCATCTTAAAACTGCGGGACAACTGTAATGTTGAGCAAAAAGGGTGCCCCCTGTCCCCCCTAAGCTTGGATAACATTCCTTATTTTTTTGGGAGGGGGAAAGAGGGGTTCTTAGGGGGGAAAGGGGGAACACTTTTTGCGTGCCCGCAGTTTTAAGTTGCGACCTACGCGGACGGAACTTATTTTCTGGACGATGCATATTCAGCGCGAAACGGCATTTGGCGGCTTTCACAAAAGGAGTGCTTACTGCAACGATGGGCCCGCCTGCGGAAACAGGCAGATGCAAAAAGCGGAGGGTCCGCGTAGCGGTACCGTAGCGTTTGCAGCTGACTGTGCTTTCATTGCTCTCTTGCGAGCTTGAACAAAGGCCACCGTGCGAGCCCACTAGTAAATGCAAACAGTGTGTGAACGAATGAAGCGTAACGAAGTGAAGCTGAATGAGTGAACACTCTGTTTGCTACCTTTCTTCACCGACGCACGCTTCCTGATAAACAAGAAATGTAGTGAGCGGAAACGGTACGAAGTACGGTTGGAGCGAACGGCTCTAACCGATACCTTTTTATTTATGCGCTCAAAATATTGTCCCAGGTTACCTGCATAATGTTTCGCATATTCTGAAGCTTCTCTTGTGTCTCGTGATCTGAATAATGCTTTGACATTGCTTCTGTCTTGTGGCCCATAACTGCCTGGACTGTTTTGAGGTCTGCTCTCTGGCTTAAGATTGTTGCACAGAAATGTCTGAGGCTGTGGAATACGATGTTTCTTTCTTTGCGCTGTTCCTCGCTTACACCGATTTTCTCTAAAGCTTCGTAAAGACCGTCCACATAGTATGACGGCCAGTAAGGCTGTTCCGGTTTTACAGGTGAGAAGAAAACATAGCTTAGGTCGCTGAATAAAGGATTCTGTTTTGCCATTACATAAATCTGAGTTAGTGTCTGATGGTCGATTGGCAGGTCTCTGATGTCTGCATTCTTTGGACACTTTAAGCCGTCTGTATCGTTCCAGCTATGGCGTACATGAATTATGTCTGCATCCAGATCCAAATCGCAGACACGCAGTCCGCTTATTTCTCCGGCACGCAAGCCACAGAATGCGCCAAGCTTAAATGCCAGCTTATAGACTTCGTTGCTCCATTCGATTTGGAGTAATTGTTTTACTTCGCTTTCTGTTGGGATGCCTCGTTCAAGCTCGTCCGGATTAAAGCGCTCTATGCCTGCCATTGGATTGACTGCGATTTTTTTATTCTCGTAAAGATAGCGGTAAACTCTACTGCCGCAATTTATGGCCTTATTGACTGTTCCGCCCTTTAGGCCTTTTTCTGTATGCAGGTAGAAAAAGAAATCGTCTAAAGCTGTGCGGTCCAGTTCTTCCAAAGTGATTTCGTTTCCAAAGTATGGCTGCCAGTAATTTCGTACAAGGCTGAGCATATTGTCTGTATGGCGTCTTGTCATGTTGTGGCCGTGTGCAAGATAACGCTGAATGAATTCTGATTTGTCGTAGTCCCAGAAGTTGAGCATATATTCTGAAAGTGGAATGCCTTTTGTTTGAGGTTTTGCAGCTGCAACTTTTACAGGCTTTTTGATTTCTGCAAGAACCGGAGTTTCTTGTGTTTGTGGGATTGCGATTTGCTGAGGAGTAGAGAGACTGTACTTCTGGTAAAGCATATTGATTAAGGTCTGAGCTTCTTCCTGGGAAAGCCTTTCACAAATGTCTTTTAGATTTAGCGGATTATCCGTGCTTGTGGCTGAGAAGTTTCTTGAATTGCTTCTGGTTTGTGGAGCTCCTGACTCAATCCATTTTTGCGCAATGATTGTTGCCTGAATTTTGTCTTTGGTGTGAGTGCTTTTGTCTGTGCCTTTCTTTCCGCTGATTGGGTCAACGAAAACCGCATTGTAATAGCCGGAACTGTTCTTGTAGAGATAGAACTGACGCATAAAACCTCCTCAGAATAACTGAAGTTTGACCACAAGAGGCTTTATGTCTTTCTGAAATGATTTCTGAAACTTTTACTGAAATCATTACTGAAATCCACACCTTTTGTGGAGATTCTATCGCCCGTTCCAGAAAGGTAGGGAAGATAAAATTGTTATACAAAATCGCCTAAATGCTAGTAATAACAGGATTTAGGCACAAAAAAAGCTCATCCTACGATGAGCTATTAAAGTTGAGACTGACACGATTCGAACGTGCGACCCCCACCTCCGCAGGGTGGTGCTCTAATCCAGCTGAGCTACAATCTCATTCAAATGTGTGCAGTAGAACTGCTTTCTCGGAAGCGACAGGAGTTGAACCTGCCCAC
>JBGVAV010000082.1:0-10535 GCA_045224915.1 Treponema sp. | reverse complement strand
TTATTCTTGAATTACTTAAAACAATTGTTGATTTTATAGTTGAAATGGTTCTTGTTTCTTTCTTCTTGATTTTTTCTCGCTCACCAGATCCTGTTTCATTAAAAGATTATTTTGAAGGCTATAATAAATGGGCACGAGCTATTCTTTGCGGATTATGGAAGTTATTATGGACATTCCTCTGGGGATTACTGGCTATACCTCTAGTTGTTATTTTTGTAATTGTAATATCATGTTTTTCCAACTTTAGCGGCTCAGATACATTAAATTATACAATCTGCTACATCTTACTCTTTATAGGCTTTATTCCTATGTTTATTAAAATGATTGAGTATTCTTTTTCATTCTTCTTTGCAGCAGAATTCCCAGAAATTGGAATAAGAAAATCACTCAGATTGAGTATTACAATAGCTAAAGGTCACAGATGGGAAATATTTGTATTAAACATTAGTTTTATTGGCTGGGTTCTTTTGAGTATTCTTACATGCGGCGTAGGATTCTTATGGAGCTTACCATATTATTACATGACAATAACAAATGCATATCACGCTCTTTTGCAGGATGCTCTTGAAACTGGAAAAATCAAACCGGAGGAATTGAACTCATGAAAAAAGAAAGCAAATCTGGAATAATTGTTTTTATTATGCTTCTGCTTGTTGCAGGCGGATGCTTCTGGTATACAAGAACACATCAGAATCAGGACTCTCCACATTTTTCAAAATCAAATCCTAACGGTAATCCAAGCGGATATTCTTCAGATACAATTGATTATAAAAACAGCGGAAAAGAATATATTGCAGCCCTTTATGTAGAAGGTATAATAGAAGATGCAAACTCAACATATAATCAAAAGTGGCTGCTTTCTACAATAAATCATCTTAAACATGATCCTAACAATGTTGCAATTGCAATGTATGTAAACTCCCCTGGTGGCGCAGTTTATCAGGCTGATGAAGTTTATTTTGCTCTCAGAGATTACAAAAAGGCTGGCAAACTTCTTTATGTTTATATGGGACCTTTAGCAGCATCCGGTGGATATTATATTTCCTGCCCTGCTGACCAGATCTATGCAAACAGAAATACACTTACAGGTTCAATTGGTGTAATTGCAGGCCAGCTTATTGATGCAACTGAACTTCTTGATGAAATTGGAATTACAATTGAAGCAGTTCATTCTGGCCGTAATAAAGTCATGGGTAACTTTTACAGCGAAATTACAGAAGAACAGGAACAAATCATGCAGTCAATTTCTGATGAATGTTATGACCAGTTTGTTTCTATTGTTGCCCAGAATCGAGGGATGAATGCTAAAAAAGTACGTGAGCTTGCAGATGGTCGCATTTACACTGCAGCTCAGGCTGTTCAATACCATTTAATTGACCAGATAGACACCTGGGATAACATGATAAATAATATCCGGCAGAAAGAGCTTGGACTTCCAGATGTTAAAGTAATTACTTACCGCTATGAGCATAAACAGACATTCAGAGAATCTTTCTTTGGTGTAATTTCTCAAATGCAGGAAAAATCTATTGCCGCAAAGCTTGGAATCCCTGTTTCTGTTTTGAATGATATGGAAAAATTTAATTCATATCCGGCATATCTTTATAAATAATATAAGGTTGCCTTTTTTCCGTTTACAAGCGTGTGCAGTGATTTTTGAATTGTAAGATTACTTTCTTGTACTGCTTTTTCAAATTCAACTGTGCGCGCTGTTAGAATTGTCATTCTTCCGTCTGGTTTTAAAACCCGCTTAAATGACACAAACATCTTTTTATAAAAACCTTCAATATCTTCAATATTTTCCCATAATCCCCATGGCGGATCTGTTATGATTGAATCAATTGAATTATCTTCAATTTGTGGTAGCTCAAAAACATCAGCTTTTGAAATGCTTACCTTTGGCGAACCTGCGATTTTTTTAGTTTCAAGAAGTTTGATTTTTTCATCATCAATATCAGAAACATAGATTTTCTGGCATTCAAAACGTTTATCAAGCTGAACAGGAATTGAACCGTAGCCGCAGAATGGTTCAAGAATTACGTCCTGAGTTTGCACCTGTGCAAAGCAGCAGATAAGATAAGCAATCTCCGGTCTTAACTCTCCCTTGTTCAGATTTTTTTCTGTAAAATCTCTTTTAGAAATAAGCTCCCCGCAAAAAGCAAAACCTTCGCGCCTTATAGAAAACCAAATTTCATTTGTAGGCGAAAGCCTGTCCAGCTGCAGCTTTGAGTTTCTAAGCACATACTCCTCTACCCGCTTAGTCAGATTTTTATCAACCTTAGCAAACTGATTTTCATTCTGAAACCGAACTCTAAAAGACCCTTTATTAACTAAAAAATAATTTTTTGCCGAACACACCGCCCCAATCAACGAAGAAAAACTCAACCCCTTCCCCTTCATAGTCTTCAACACAAAAAACGTATTATTAAAATAAATTATCTTTTCAAGCTCCCGACTATCTCCATCAAACTTATAATGAATTAATCCATCAAAAAGATTGAGTATCTTAATTTTAGGAAATCGTTTCTCAAGATCGTCTTTTATAACTTCCTGAAAACCCGTCGTAAAACTTGATATAAATTCGGCCATGAGCTTATTATAATATTTATTTTTTTTTCTGTCTTTATAAATTATTTACAGGTTTTAATTTATTGATTCCATTAAAAAAATTGCGGTGATTTCAGTATGCCTTCCGCATTATAATTAATGATGAAATATGCGGGACGCAGGAAAAAGAAAGTAAGGGGGGACCGGCAGTGGGGCAGCCGCGTTTACGTCGGCTGGCGCACGGCTGCCGGGGGATACCTTGCTTTTTTTTCCGTCGCTGGGACCCGCTTATTGAAATAATATATATAATGCGGATAATAAAATATCACTGCGAGCTTTTTTTTCCATGCAATTGCATATTTACTCAATAACCACTATAATTTATATAGGTGGTGAAAAATGAATATTTTTAATAAGCGAATCGAAACGATTCCTATTTTTTTTGCTTCGGATAATAATTATGCGCCCTACCTCGCAGTTGCTATAAAGTCACTGCTATCAAATGCTTCCTCAGATTATTTTTATAAAATACATATCCTTACAACAAATCTAGACAAAGACATTTCTGAAAAACTTACCAGACTTGCTACACCAAATTCTTCAATTCAGATTATCAGTCTTAAGGATGAAATTGAACATATAAAACATCGCTTCCAGCTGCGTGATTATTATTCAATCGAAACTTACTACAGATTCTTCATTGCAGATATGTTCCCTCAGTATGATAAGGTTCTTTATCTTGACTGCGACATTGTAGTCCTTGGAGATATTTCAAACCTTTACCTTACAAACATCTCAAACTTCCTTTTGGGTGCTGTACAGGAACAGGTAATGGCTCACTACAAAGTATTTGGTGATTATGTAGAAAGAGCACTTGATGTTAAAGTAAAGAACTATTTTAATGCAGGCGTTCTTCTTATGAACACAAAGCTTTTCAGAGCATATCAGATTCAAAGAAGATTTTTCAAACTCATGAACGAATTCAAATTCCGCGTAACTCAGGATGAAGACTACCTCAATGTAATTTGTAAAGATAAAGTTAAAAAGTTAAGCCTTGGCTGGAACAAAATGCCATTCGAAGAAACAGGCTTTGATGATATTGATCTTCAGCTTATTCATTACACACTCGGATGGAAACCCTGGCATTATGAAAATGTTCTTTACGAAGAATACTTCTGGCAGTATGCACAACAGACCGAATTTTATGAACAAATCTATCATGGCTTAAAGGGCTACACAGACGAGCAGCGCCAGAAAGACAAGGATGGATTTGAAAATCTTAAAATGACTGCAATCGAAGATATAAATGATCCATGTAATTACCGCAACAGCATGTACCGCAGCAAGAATTATATTACACGAGGTCTTACTTCTATTGCAAAGCTTCCTTATATAAAAGGAATATACAGATTCATAGGATCACAAGGACACAAACTGCTTTATGAGTACACAAGAGATAGAGAAAGACAAGAGTAGACTTGAAGTTCTAAAAAGAATTGAAGAATACGAAAAGAAAGGCTGGTTCTCCAAAGATGTTGAGGATGACCCGCCTACTATCCCTCTTACACCCGATAAGGTTGATTATCTTAACAAAAAACTCAAAAACAAAATTGCAACTTTCTTTGTAAATATTGTTGCTGTTCGCTTTATTAAAAATCTTGTAAAAAACGGCCAGATGATTATCAAAGATATTAAAGGCATTGAAAATTACGAAGCCGTACACGATAAAGGTGTAATTCTTACCTGCAATCATTTTAATGCCTTTGACAATTTTGCAATTCATTATGCACTTTTTAAATATCTTTATAAACCTGGTGGAAAAAGATTGTATAAAGTAATCCGCGAAGGAAACTTTACAAACTTTCCTGGCCTTTATGGATTTTTCTTCAGACACTGCGACACACTTCCTTTAAGTGCTAATTTTTCTACAATGAAAAATTTCTTGCAGGCTGTAAAAATCCTTCTTGAGCGCAAAAACAAAATCCTTGTTTATGCAGAACAGGGAATGTGGTGGAACTACAGAAAACCACGTCCTCTTACAGCAGGTTCCTTCCGTTTTGCAGTAGATTCAAACGTACCTGTCCTTCCAATTTTTATTACAATGAATGATTCAGATAAAATTGGCGGTGACGGATTTCCAATTCAGGAATACACAATCAACTTTTTGCCGGCAATTTATCCTGACCCTGCAAAATCAAAAAAAGAAAACGTAGAGGAAATGAAAAATAAAAACTACGAAGCATGGAAAAAATGCTATGAAGATTTTTATAAAATTCCTCTTACATATACAACTCAAGCTTAGGAGCATTTATGGCACTTTATTTAATTTCAATAATCGGTGGAGACCTTTTAATTTTTATTTTCAATTTCTTTTTTAATCCTAACATTGAATTGGTTCCTCTTATTATTGGAACTGCTATTGCACCTGTTGCACTCATTGCCTGGGATGGAGTAATTGCTACTTTTATCCGCCGTGCGCTGCCAAACAAATGGTACGACTATAAAGTTGAATGGAGAAAGGTTTCTCAAAAGGAATGCAAGTTCTACGATGCGCTTCATATAAAGGCATGGAAAGATAAAGTTTTAGAGCTTGGCGTTTTTACATCATTCAGCAAAAAGAAAATTGCAAATCCACGCAGCAGGGAATATCTTGAACAGTTTATTCTTGAATGCAACTACGGCTGGTCAATTCACTTATGGAATTCAATCCTTGGTTTTGCTTTGATTTTCTGTTATCCAGCAGATTTCCGTCTTCCTGTAATTCTTCCGGCTTGTATAATCAACTTTGTTTTAGGAATGCTTCCGTTCATGATTTTGCGTTATAATCTTCCACGCCTTCATAGAACAAGAGATATTGTTGAGTTAAAGGAAAACAGGAATAATGCTCAAAAGGAAGAGTCTTCAGAGCAGGCTTCCAGTGAATCCTAAAAAATGACCCCACTACTCATAAACACTAAATTTCGCTATAATAATTTTTTAGAGGTATAAAATAAAATGGTTCTTTTTGGTGGAATCTTATCAGTCAAAACAATCAGTTTTTTAGTTTTTTGTGTTTTCTTAATCGCAGGGTTAGGATACTTACTTGGTAGAATCACTATTAAAGGTGTTTCTTTGGGAACTGCAGGCGTTTTTATTGTAGCCCTGCTTTTTGGTGCTTTCTTTTATGGTTTGGACAAAGATGGAAATATAGTTGGTGGACTTGCCAAACAGCTTGTTGTAGGTGGAAAATCATATATTTCAAATGCACTTAAAATCATCGAAACTCTCGGTTTGATTTTATTTGTAACTTCTGTTGGATTTATTGCAGGCCCAAGCTTCTTTGGAGACTTAAAGAAAAACTTCAAATCTTACATCCTTCTTGGTTTGATGATTATCGTAATTGGTGGTCTTGCATGTGCCGCTTGTATCTGGTTTGATTACAAGGTTTACAACAGACCGCTCGAAGAAGTTTCTGCAATGCTTGTAGGACTTCTTTCAGGTTCCCTTACTTCTACTCCAGCCTTCTCTGCAGCAAAAGCAACAGTAATTGATTCTGCACGCTTTACTGCTGATCAGCTCGAAGACATTGTTGCTGTAGGACACGGAATTGCTTACCTGTTTGGTGTAATTGGAGTTGTACTTTTTGTTCAGCTTGTACCAAAGTTCGAAAAAGCAGATATGGATCTTGAACGCCAGAAGCTTTCTGAATCTGCTCCGGAAGCACCTTCTAAGCTCGATGGTTCGGAAATGGAACTTGATCCACTTGGTTTCTGTACTTTCTCTGTAGTTGCAATTCTTGGTATTCTTGTTGGTTCATTTAAGTTTGGAAACTTCTCTCTTACTACAACAGGCGGATGTCTTATTCTTGCCCTTGTATTCGGACACTTCCAGAAAATCGGAAAAGTTCGCATTCTTCCACAGGCAAGCACACTTCAAGTTTTCCGTGAGCTTGGTCTTATGTTGTTCTTGATTGGTGCCGGTGTTGCAGGTGGTGCAAGCTTTGTTAAATACTTTGAATGGGTATACTTCATCTACGGAATCATCATGACTTTGGTTCCAATGATTATTGGATTCATCTTTGCAAAGTATGTTCTCAAGCTCAACCTTTTGAACAATCTTGGTTCTATCTGTGGTGGTATGACTTCTACTCCAGCACTTGGAACTTTAATTGGAACAGCAAAAACAGAAAAGGTAGCTGGTGCTTACGCATCAACTTACCCAATTGCTCTTGTAGCAGTTGTAATCGTTTCTCAGCTATTGATTATTTTCTTCAGATAATTATTAATCCTTCTGCTTGTTTGCAAATGTTGAACAAGCCGGAAGGAATGCAATTTCAATGTCGCCTGTTGGACCGTTACGCTGCTTAGCAAGAATAATCTTTGCGTCCTGAACAGGCACATTTTCATCTCTCTTTCTTTCCCTATCAATAAACATAACAACGTCGGCATCCTGTTCAACAGATCCAGAACCTCGAAGCTGAGCAAGGTTTGGTTCATGACCTTCGGCATCACGCGATACCTGACAAAGTGCAACAACAGGAATAGCAAGTTCTCGGGCAAGAGCCTTAAGAGATTTTGAAATTTCAGAAACCTGTTCAAACACCTGAGCATTTGGATTTTCGGTAGTAATAAGTCCGATGTAATCAATAAAGATAATTTTTACATCGTGATTCTTTACCATACGGCGTGCCATTGCGCGTAAATCAAGAAGACGCATGTTAGGGGTATCCACTGTATACAAAGGAGCTTTAAACCAGTTGCTTGCTGCATCCTGAATTTTCATAAAGTCTGATTTTTGAAGCATACCAGACCTCATTCTTCCCATATCAACATGAGATGTCATAGAAAGCAGACGCATACCAATTGATTCATAAGGCATTTCCAGAGAGAAGAAGCCGCAAGGAATGTTTTTTTCCAAAGCAATATGATGCATCATAGAAAGTGCAAGCGCTGTTTTACCAATAGAAGGACGGGCACCAATAATAATAAGTTCTGAATTCTGGAAGCCCGAAGTCATCATATCAAGCTTGCCAAAGCCAGATGGAACACCTGTAAATGAAGTCTTTTGTTTAAATCGGTTATCAATAATTGTAATATCTGCTTTTACAATTTCCTGCATATTGTAAATCTTTGTAGTTTCATTTCGCTGAGAAAGTGCAAAGATTTTCTTTTCTGCTTCATCAAGAAGATGCTTACTGTCTTCCTGGCCACGCTCAAAGGCCATTGTACGTAACTCTGTTGCAATTTTTATTAATTCACGTCTTGTTGAGCAATCAAGTACGATATCTGTATAGTGTTCAACGTTTAATGCAGAAGGAACAAGCTCTGTTAATGAGGCAATATATCCAGCACCACCTGCCTGTTCAAGCTTGCCCTCTTTTGTAAGCTCATCAACAAGAGAAAGAGTATCTCCGCGTACGCTGTTTGTATAAAGCTTTAAAAGTGCACTATATACAATCTGGTTCTGTAAAGAATAAAACCTGTCGGGACTAAGCTTTGAAACAATTTCGGCCATAGCGTTCCAGTCAACAAGGATTGCGCCTAATACAGCCTGTTCTGCCTCAATATTGTGTGGGGGTGTTTTTGCTTCCAGTTCTGATCTCGATAGTTCCATTTTTACATCTCCAATTATTTTTTTAGATAAAAAAAGCGGTATATTAAATATACCGCCTTTTCAAGATAAATGTATAATGATTATCTTTTTTTCATTGAATAAAAATATTTTTATTCGGCAGCTGGTGTTTCAGCAGGTGCAGCAGCTTCTTCTGCTGATGCTTCTGCAGCTGGTGCAGCTTCTGCTGGAGCTTCATTTTTTGGAGCTCTGTTCTTTGCAGGTTTAGCTGGCTTTTCTTCTGTAGCTTCAATGTTCTGTGCTTTTACAGCAACATGAACTTCAGCTGTCTGTGATTCATAAAGTTTAATAATAACTTTGAATGTACCAACAGATTTGATAGCAGCGCCTGGAAGTTCAATGCGCTTGCGTTCAATTTCAAAGCCCTGTTTAGCAAGTGCTTCAGCAACAACGTGAGCAGAAACTGCTCCGTAGAGCTTACCATTTGCTCCAGCTGGCATAACAACTTCGAGTGTAAGTGCTTCAAGCTTATCTTTAAGACTAGCAGAATCCTTTCTCTTCTGTTCCTTACGTGCTTCAATTTCAGCCTTGCGTGATTCAAAATAAGCAACAGTTGCTTCATTGTAAGGTACAGCAAAGTTACGTGGAAGAAGGAAGTTACGAGCATAACCGTTAGCTACGTTTTTTACGTCGCCTTCTTCACCCAATGATTTAACGTCTACGTTAAGAATTACTTTCATTTGTTTCCTCAAGCTCCTATATTTTTTAAGTAACGTTTCGGAGTATAAAGCGTTACATTTTTAGACTTAATCTGCAACGAATGGCAAAAGGCTGATTGAGCGAGCTCTCTTGATTGCCTTTGCAACTTCGCGCTGGTGCTTTGCACATGTACCAGTAATGCGGCGTGGAAGAATCTTACCACGTTCTGTCATATAGCGGCGGAGTGCATCTGCATCCTTGTAATCGATTTTTGCTTTATTAGCGCAGAAACGGCAAACCTTCTTGCGGAAGTATGTTTTTGCCTTTGAGCGTCCATCACGGTCATCTTCACGACCTTCATTTTCTGCTGTCACTTCGTTCATCTGAGCTTCCTGTGACATCATATCCTGTTTTTCTTCCATTTCCTGATTTTCTTCAGACATATTTTAATTCTCCTGTGTTTTGATTAGAAAGGAATATCTTCCGGGAAGTCGCTTCCGGTATCACCATAAGAATCTGATGAGTAACCGCCAGAAAAGCCTCCAGAAGCCTGAGCATTATTTGGCTGGAACTTTGGAGCACCAGGAGCTGCAGGGGCAGCACCATCACCCTTTCCGCCTAAAAGCTGAACATTGTTAGCTACAATTGTAACCTTGCTCATTTTCTGACCATCTTTTTCCCAACGATCCTGCTTTAAGTAACCGTCTATTGCAATCTGTTTACCTTTCAAAAGATAAGGCTTAAGATTTTCAGCTGTTTTTCCCCAGATAGTAACATCAAAATAATTTACTTCATCTGTCCACTGATCACCAGTTTTCTTGCTTCTGTTGACAGCGATGCTTACGTTTGCCCTTGCCTGTCCGCTAGAAACATAACCGAAACTGCGTTCATCTGTTCCTAAATCCTTTGTAAGACGTCCGATAAGTACAACATGATTTAAATCTGTCATAAAAGCTCCTCCACTGTGATTAATGGCCTAAAAGAAATTATTTTTCGTCAATGCGAACAAACTGATATTTCAAAAGATTCATGTTGATTTTGAATTCTTTGTCAATTTCAGCGATTTTGCTTGGATTGAGTTTCATTGTAAAGAGAACGAAACGACCTCTTTTCTGCTTTTTGATTTCGTAGGTAAGATCACGGTCACCGAAAGGTTTTTCTTCTTCAATTTCGGCACCAAATTTGGTGAGTGTGCCTTTTACATCTTCGGCACCTTTTTTTGACTTTTCATCCTCTAAAGGAAAAATAGTCATAAGTTCATACTTTTTCATAAGTATCTCCTGAAAAATTTTATTCTGTAAAAACAGAATTTTTCGGAGGACAGTAATACAAGTCCAAATCGACGATTATAGAAATGTACAACAAAAACCCGCTTGGATTTTTGTTCCTCCTTATGGACAAAGGAAAGCCACGAGAGCTTCCAAGGATAAAAATTATTATATAGAAAATATTATATAAGGTCAATTATGATTCATTTTTTGTTTACCTTCTTTGATTTTTTTCGGGTTTGGTATTATAATATTAGAATGTTTAATCGAAGATTTGCTTTAGCTTTAATTATATTTTTACTTACCCTTTCGGCTGGTTTTGCTAAGCCTAAAAAGAAAGGGGTTACTGTTCCTACAAAGGTTCAGGAAAAAATTAATAATACAGAAGAGTCTCCTAAATCATGGTATATTTGTGAGCTCAAAGGAAAAACAAAGGCAGGCAATGTTATAATTGGACCTGTTGAACAGCGT
>JBGVAV010000081.1:0-8522 GCA_045224915.1 Treponema sp. | reverse complement strand
TACTTTGTAGTTATCGAATGTTGCATAGTAAGAAACTGCATCTGTGTCCATGATAAGACGGTCATAAGCGATAACCTGGATCTTCTTCTTCTTTGCTGTTGCAAGAACGTTAGAAAGTGAAGAACCATCGATAGCAGCGATTACGAGAACTTTACATTTTCCTGTAATCATGTTTTCGAGCTGTGATATCTGTGTGTTGATATCGTTAGCAGCGTACTGAAGGTCTACCTGATAGCCAGCTTTTTCGAAGTCAGCTTTCATGTTAGCACCATCCTGGTTCCAGCGCTGTAAATCTTTTGTAGGCATTGAGATACCTACTTTTGCCTTTTTAGCGGCAAATGCTGCAGTTGACAATGTTGCAACTGCCAAAAGAATTGCTACAATTTTTTTCATTTGTAAAAACTCCTAATTTTTTTATATAGAAGGCCAACGACCTCTTTACCTACAGAGTATAGAATAAACAAGGGGCAAAAATTCACTGATGTTCTTAAAATTCTTGGTATTTTCTTATTTTGACTGGCATATTAGTGGTAAAAATTAGAAAAATCTGTATTTTTTTGGTGTAAAATTTGTGCTAAAATAGGGGGATCAATAGGAAAAATATATGCCGCGCAAGTTTGTATTTGTTATAAAAAAATAGCTATCGGTCGCCCCGGCAAATTTGCAAAACCGGGGGTTCACCCCCTACGCGCTACAGTGCCTTGATTATATACGTTGCCGCTCGCGCGGCAGCACTGTAGAGCGTTTTTGAAATTTGCCGGGGCTCCCTACCGCTATTTTTTTATAATGCATATAGATATTTGCGCGGCATATATTTTTCATATGGGTTCAATCACATTGGTTCTATGTTTTACAAGATTTACGACACATGATATAATATTAATATGCTAAAAGAAGAATTGTACCAAGAAATTTATGAACGATACGGGTTTATTACTAGGGCCCGGGGTTGTTTTTTATATACTCATAAAAGTCAGAGACTTACTGATATGTTCCAGGAGAATGGTAGAGCAATCTTGGGGTGGGATGGTAAAAATGGAACGACCTTTTTTAAGAATATGCTTAGTAAAGGATTAACTGGGGGATTTATTTGTGAAGATTCACCTCGGATAGATAAGGCGGTTTCGGAATTAATTGGGAAAAATTGTGGGGTTTCTTTCTATATTAATAAGGCGGAGGCGGTGAAAGTTGCTGTTTCTGCTGGGGCTCGCAATATTGTGGCTTATAAACCTTGGAATATGGAGCAGGAAGATTTGGCTAAGGCTGATGCTGTTGTAATAATTCCGCCGTTTCCTTGGGGGGAAGATCTTGTGATTCTGGCGCTCGCTGATCGCACGGCACACCAAGGACTCACAATCCCATTTGCCCTCCAGACTGCACTCACACGCGCAATTTATAATCTTATTGCAGAACTTCCACTCAGGCAGGAAAAGGATTGGTTTATTTATGACACAATCCTTACAAAATACTGGGAAAGAAAAGGACCTTATTTATACCCTAAAATTACCGAAAATAAATATGATGATTTTGTAAAGCATTGCCTTGACTGTTCAATTGTAATCAATCCGTCTTACAACGAACCTTCAATTATTCCTTTTGGTGCAGACAAAGGTGTGTTTACAAAGCTTAAAAACAATCCGTTTGAGGAAAAATGATGAATCACGAGATAGTTTTATTTATAATCAAGCTTATTCTTGGCGGAATTGCAGCATTTTTAGCAATTTTTGTAATGTCAAAAACACGAGACGCTTCATGGATGTTTTTAGTTGCAGGATTTTTGTTCAGCTATGCAAGTCTTGTAATTGAACTTATGGCAGAACTTGGCATTTTTGATTTGAACACAGTTCAGGTTGCAGGCTTTCCGCTCATCCCGCTCATTTGCGCAATCCTTCCTAGTGCAATGTTCATAACAGCATTTATAATCAAGCTCAGCAAAAAATCATAAGGCGGCACAAATGACACAGCTTGATGAATACTGGAATAAATATGTAACAGCAAACGCCCTCCCCCCGGAAACAAAATGCGCCGGAGATTTATTTTTTGAAGCAAAAGGCTTTGTAAGCGACCAGCTGAACGCCCTTGTAATTTCGGGACAGAAAACTGCATTTTTTTCGAGCTATGCAACCTTTGCAATAGACGGAGAGCCTCTGCCTGTAAGCGGAGAACTTTATATAGTAGTAGACCGTGCACAAAATCCCCTTTGTGTAATTGAACTTGAAAGCGTAAACATAATTCCATTTAATGAAGTAACTTGGGAAATGGCCCAGAAAGAAGGTGAAGACGAAAATCTTGAAGCCTGGCGCCAAAAGAAGCAGGAATACCTTGAAGATGAAGGCACCGTTCTTGGCTTTGAGTTCACCCCCGATATCAAACTTGTTTATCAAACCTTTAAGGTTGTTTATAAATAGGAGGAAAAAATGGGAAAAGCAAATAACTTTTCACTTGGAAGACTTCTTCTGCAGATTGCAGTTGGAGCAATGCTCGCAGTAGCAGGAATCTGGGCACTTCAGGGTGGCGGAGACGAAGGCGTTACAGCTATCAGAAAACTCATTGATGCCAGAAACGTAGAATCAATTCTCTGCATTGCCTTTGGAATTATTGAGCTTATTGCAGGAATCTTCCTTATTCTTGCATTATTCCTTGGAGACAGACTTGGCAGTTTGAGCAAGATCCTTATGTTAATCATTATAATTGTATGGATTATTGCAATTGTATTGATTGATTTCTTTGGAAGCGGAAGCCTTTTTGATCACGGTTCACACTGGAACTTCTTAAAATGGCTTTATAACTTTGCATATCATTTAATCGTTCTTGGTGCACTTTTAGTACTTCAGAACTAACAATTCGCCAAAACGCAAGGGAGGCTTGTGATGAAAAAATCTTTTTTATTTGCATTTTTGATGATGTTTGCCACTGCAAGCGTATTTTCAAACAGCGATAGTTTTTTTACAACAGAAGCTTCTCTTGGAACCGGCATTTCTATTTACGATTCAAACGGCGACACACTTAGAAAAGACCTTCTTAGCCAGAAGGATTATAAACGAATAGTTGCAGGACTCACCTTAGATACAAATCTCAACATTTCTGATCCACTCAAGATTATGTTTGGGGCCGAAGCCTTCAGCGACTTTTTATGGAACTCTCCTCAATATTTTAATACACTTGATTACGCATTTTTTACAGGCATCAAAGTTTTTCCAAATCAAACAGGCCTGAATATTTCAATTTCATACGTCCTTGGAAACCGTACCGATTTTTATGATGATGAAAACAGCACAAAATCCTGGGGCAACGGCTTTAGAATTGCAATTCAATATGATTTTATGGAAGCACGCGATTATAAGGTAAAACCAATCGTTGGCGGCTACTACAGATGCATCCCGCGTGGCGACTACAACAGAGACCACATTCTTTGTATATACGGCGGAATAAGATTCTAAAAAAAAAGACCAGCCAAAATGACTGGTCTTTCCTCCTAATTTATAACAAGATTATCGAGCGTACTCAATAATACGTGTTTCTCGGATCATTGTCAGACGAATGCGGCCCGGATAACGCAGGTCGGTTTCAATCTGTTTTGCAATATTTCTAGCAAGCTCCTTAACTTCTCCGTCAGGAACCTTTTCATTATTAACAAGAATACGAAGTTCACGTCCAGCCTGAATAGCGTATGCCTTTTCAACTCCATTAAAGCCTTCGGCAATTGCTTCAAGATTTTCAAGACGCTTAACATAATTGTCAATTGTTTCGCGGCGTGCACCAGGTCTTGAAGCCGAAATTGCATCTGCAATCTGAACTATTATAGCTTCAATACTTGTTGCTTCAACGTCGTTATGGTGTGCGGCAATTGCGTTAATAACAGCGGCATTCTCACCCATTTTGCGGGCCATTTCGGCACCAACTTCTGCGTGGTTCTGGTCGCTGTCGTTTTCGGCACCCTTACCAATATCGTGGAGGATTGCAGCGCGCTTAGCAAGCTCTCTGTCTGCACCAATTTCTGCAGCAATCATGCTTGCGGCCATTGCAACTTCCTTTGAGTGGGTAAGAACATTCTGACCATAGCTTGTACGGAAGTAAAGGCGTCCAAGAGCGCGAATACCATCTGTACTCATGTTGTGAATGCCAAGATCAAACAAGGCCTTTTCACCTTCTTCGTAAATCTTGTTCTGTACTTCGTGAGTAACCTTCTGAACAATTTCTTCAATGCGGGCCGGATGAATACGTCCATCAGAAATAAGACGTTCAAGCGATTCCTTAGCAATTTCCTTACGAACAGGGTCAAAACAAGAGATTACAACAGCTTCCGGAGTATCATCAATGATGATATCTACGCCTGTAAGAGTTTCAAGCGTACGGATATTGCGTCCTTCACGACCAATAATACGTCCCTTCATTTCATCACTAGGCAATGAAACTGTAGTTACAGTAATATCACTGGTTGTTTCAGGTGCAATACGCTGAATTGTTGTGATAAGTACATCTTTTGCTTTCTTTTCTGCAGTGAGTTGTGCTTCCTGCTCAATCTTATTGATGAGGGCCTGTGCATCGTGACGGGCTTCGTTCTCAAGATTTTTAATAATAAGATCTTTTGCTTCCTGTGCAGACAAACCTGAAATCTTTTCAAGTTCCGATCTGTACATCTCTTCCTGTTTTGAAACGAACTCCTCTCTTTTTGCCATTGCGGCAGCCTGATTAGCAAGTTCCTTTTCCTGTTTTTCAAACTGGACAGCACGTTCTTCTAAAAGTTCTTCTTTCTTATTTAAACGTGCTTCATAGCGCTGAACTTCAGCACGACGCTCCCGATTCTCTCTTTCCTGCTGATTTCTTTCCCGAATGAGCTCATCTTTTGCATTTAACAAAATTTCTTTTTTCTGTGCTTCAGCTTCTCTGATTGCGTCCTGTTTTACACGTTCTGCCTTTTGCTCTGAAGCAGATAATTGAAATCTGGCATACAGCCAGCGAATAATCCATCCAAGAACAATTCCAACAACAGGGAGAATTATAAACCAAATCCAAGTTGGCATATACTTCACCTCTATTATATAACATTTAGAATAGTTCACTTTTAATTGTAAAGCAAAAAGGAGCATCTGTCAAACTGAATTTTCAAAGGAAACGAGCCAATTACATACTGAAATTCTTACCAAGATAAACTTCGCGGGCAACTTCGCTGGCTAGGATTTCTTCTTTGGTGCCCTGGAGCATGATGGTGCCGGTATTGATGATGATGGCGCGGTCGGTGATTTCGAGGGTATCGCGGACGTTGTGGTCGGTAATGAGGATGCCGATTCCGCGGGAAGCAAGAAGTTTTATTACACTTTTGATGTCGGCTACGGCAATTGGGTCAATTCCGGCAAAAGGTTCGTCCAAAAGCAGGAATTTTGGTTCAATGGCAAGGGAACGGGCAATCTCTGTACGGCGGCGTTCACCTCCGGAGAGGGTATAAGCCTTCTGGTAGCGGATGCGACCAATTGAAAATTCTTCTATTAAATCATCAAGGCGCTGTTTTTTCTGTTTGTAGGTAAGATCGTGGCGTGTTTCGAGTACAGACCAGATATTTTCTTCTACAGTAAACTTTCGAAAAACCGAAGGTTCCTGCGGCAAATATGAAATGCCAAGACGTGCACGCTTGTACATAGGAAGTCTTGTAATACAGCGGTCATTAAGAAAAACTTCGCCGGCAGTTGGACGGTAAAAGCCTACTACCATATAGAAGGTTGTTGTTTTTCCAGCACCGTTGGGTCCCAAAAGGCCAAGGATTTCGCCGGTTTTCATTGAGAAGTCTATACCTTTTACGACCTCTTTGCGGCCAAAGGATTTGTATAAAGAATTGACTTTGAGGAGAGGAGGTTCGTTGTCTGTAATATGTTCTATCTCTTCTTCCATTCTCTACTCCTTCTTATCAGGTGGCGGCAACTCTTCAGTTGGGGCAGCGTCCGGGGCAGCAGCTGTATCAGGGGTGGCAGTGGCCTGTTCCCCAGGCAGCACCTTCTGTTCTTCTGTAGCAGTGGCCTTTGGTTGTTCTGCCTTCTTTGTCTCTGTAACAGAACCCTTTACGTTTCCAGAAAGCGTGATGCTTTGAGTATCCAGATCAAGCGTAATTTGCTGGGCGCGGAAAGTATCATTTTCCTGTTTAACCTGGGCGTTTCCGCTTATTTCCAAAATCTGCTCGTTTTTCTGATAGACTGCATAGGCGCCTGTACAAATATTCTTTTTTTGAGTAAGCGTAATGCCAACCTGAAGCACCGCAATATTTGTATTTTGATTATATTCTATTAACTGGGCATCTGCCTTAACGTCATTTTCGGTATCGGTAAGATTTACATTGCCCTGAAGATTTGCAACCTTTGAAGTTCTGTCGTAACGCATAAAATCACAGGTGAATTCCATTTTTGTTTCAAGGTTCTTTCCTTTAATATTGCCGGTAGCCTTTATAAAACGGTAATCATCGCCAGAAAGTTCAATAGAATCTGCAGAAATTTCAATAGAAGAAGTCTGAACAAAAGCACCACCGCTGAGGGTTGTAGTTGCAGAAGAGTCTCCTGCCTGCCCGCTCATGCTGCCTGCCGAAAAAGTAATTTTTTCTGCAAAAGCGCTGCCACACAAGAGAAAAATGCTGAACATAATTGCAAAAAGCTTTTTCATTCCTGTGCCTTCCCCTGCTCTTCCTTGTTTTCGTCTTCGTTTTTATCTTTGGCTTCTATCTGGCCAGAAACAGTTCCTGCAAAGCTATAGGTCTTGCTCACACCACTTGCCGAAAATCCTGTACCGTAAATAACAGTTCCATCCTTTTCGATTTTTGCAGTATCGCGGCGTGCACCCGTAAGCTGCTCTGTTTTACCGTTCCATTTTAACATATTTGCAAAAAAGTTTGTATTCTGACTTCTATTATAAAGCTTTATTCCGTCGTAAAGCTCGTACTGCTCCTTGTCGTTATCGGCATATAAAAGTCCGCAGTAGCCTTCTGTTTCTACTTTGTGGTCATCATCATAAGTTGTAAAGGTAACGTTTTTGCCGTAAGTAATATCCGAATCTTTATATTGTTCTATATTATCTGCATTAACAACAACAGTTTCTTTGCCCTTTTCATAGCGCACAAGCTTTGCATGATTAAAAATAAATTCCGGATTTGTTTCTTCTGCATTAACAGTTTCGCTGTATTTAAGAGAGCAGGAGGCTGCAGAAAAAATCAGTAAGGAAGCAGCAGAAACAAAAGCTGATTTTTTTAAGAAAGACATTTTATTCAACATTTTCCTCCTGTGATTTTTTACCTCGAAATATTTTTCCATTATATGTTTTTGCAAGCTCTTTTACAAATTCAATTTTTCGCGGACACTTATAAAGAGCCGTATTCTGCCTTATAAAATCAGAAAGCTCCTGCTCAAGTTTTTTGTCTGCTTCAAAACCATCCTTTAGCACAACACAAGCAACAACAATCTGACCACGCTTTGAATCTGACTGACTATAAACTGCACTTTCCAAAACAGCCGGATGTCTGTTAATTACAGCTTCAACCTCATGCGGACTGATTCTAAAACCAGCTGATTTTATTATATCATCTTTTCGTCCAATAAAATAGAAATATCCTTCGTTGTCGTAATAGGCAAGGTCGCCTGTATGATAAAGCGTTGTGCCTGGCGCGAGGTTACAGTTTGTAAAAAGTCCCACAGGATGATTTTTTGAAATATCAATTACAATTTCGCCAGTTTCATTTGGGGCACATTTTTTTCCGTTGGAATCTACAAGGCTGATTTTGTATAAAGGAGACGGTTTTCCAAGAGAAGAAACAAAGGAGTGAGAAGGCGCACAGCAGTTATTGTCAAAATCAAAATTGGCACAAAGCAAAGTTGTTTCTGTCTGGCCGTAGCCTTCAAAAATTTTCAAGCCCGATTTTTCGTAAAACTTCTGGGCAACCTGTGCATCAAGTGCTTCTCCTGCAGAACAGCAATGAGTGAGAGCATGCAAATTGTATTTAGAAAAATCCTGCTCAACAAGATAGCGATAAATAACAGGAGGAGCACAAAAAGTATTTACACCGTAGTCGCTTAGCTTCTGGAGGATTGACTGAGGATTAAAGCCCTGTCTGTCGTAAACAAAAACTGCTGCACCACAAATCCACTGACCATAGATTTTTCCCCAGCTTGCTTTTGCCCATCCAGTTTCTGCAACAGAATAATGAAGCGCACCATCATAAGTTTTCTGCCAGTATTTTGCAGTGATGATATGTGCCAGAGGATAAAGCCAGTTATGAATTACAGGCTTAGGCTCCCCTTCTGTGCCCGAGGTGTAATATAAAAGCATTGGATCTTCAACAGAAACTTTGGGACGAGAAATTGAAGGGGCTGATTTTTGCAGGTCTGCGTGCGCGTTCAAAAAAGGCTCCCATTCCTTTTTCAAAAAATCCTGATTTATAAAAAGGCGGGCTTTACACAAAGAGCTTCGCTGCTGAATATCGGCTGATGTTAACTGAGACGAAACTGGAAACGCCACCGCACCAAGCCTGTGAAGAGCCAGAATAAAAA
>JBGVAV010000080.1:0-4166 GCA_045224915.1 Treponema sp. | reverse complement strand
TATGAAGTCCTCTAAAGCCTGCACTCGTAAACAGCCCGGAAGAACTACATAATTTTTTATAAGTACTCTTACGGGTCAATGTAGATGAAACAGCACCTAATGGATTAAGCGTTCTTTTCCATCCAGCTTTCCTTGTATTAGAAGTTGAAGCTCCTACAGTTCCAGATGCACTCCTGGTATAAGCCACAGACTCAACCGCGTTTTCATATTGCAGATAAATACAAGCTTCACAATTGCCATTGATATAATGGTTATTTGCAATCCATTGAGCAGAAGAAACATAAGCAACCGAACTAGCAAACTGATGTTTAGGAATACCACAGTAATTAAAAAAGCAGTTATTACTTACACCAGTTAAACTACTCAAAGCATAACTATAAAGGTCTCCATAAATACCAAAAAAGATTTTCTCGTTTTTTACAAGTTTTCTTTTTAAGGTAATATTCATAGTTATCCATCCAGTAGCTCTGCCAGCTACAATTACCTCACTAACAGAATTATTCAAAAGTTCCGTTATAGCCCCGTTAGAATTACAGGCATATACCAGTGGAATAACCGGTCTAAAATCTTCACCCCAGTAATAATCCAGAATATAAGATGATGTTGCAGCTTTGTAATAATAAACAAGTTGAACAGTAGTAGATGCAGAGTTCTTTGGAACATTTACTCGGTAGCCCATTATGCTTTCTTCGTCATAGTACTCACCAAGCATTGTTTCAAATTCATCATCATCTACTTCAACTTCATAGTAGGTATATAAATATTGAGGCGCTGCATTATTACCAAGGATTGTTGTACTCATAATCAGGAACCGCTAACCGTAATCTGCCAGTCAATCTGCAAGCTGTCTGCACTGGTTACATTAACACTCGGAGTAATCTGAGCATAAGCCAAACACTTAGCCTGTGCAGTATTTCCATTCATCAAAGCAACTTCGTTTATACCGTTTGCATTCAAATCACCTGCAGCAAACGAAGTTCTATAAAGTACAACATTTCCATTAGTTCCGCCAAATGTACCTTTGATTTTTGGAAAGCTCGAATCAAGCTTTTTGTAAGTTCCGGTAGCAGTGTTTACATTGGTGTTGTTCTTTACACTAGATCCGGTCCAGCCGGTCCCAACAATCATATAACCGTTAGTTGCATCTACCTTATTCTGAGTAGGATTACTAATCATAAGATCTGCAATCAGGTTGTCCCCGATTGTAGTAATTGTGTTGTGATGACGGAAAATCATAGGGCGAGGTTTAAGTCCAAGCATCCGTCTCCAAAAACTGTTCTTAAAATATTTAACATTTCCATTTGAGTCTTTTACAGTAACCGTAACAAGACCTTTCATTCTTCCTTTGCTATTAATCATTTAATAAGCCCTCCAATAATTCCAAACACCAGAGATGTCAAAATAACACCACCAGTCCCACCAATTAAAGCACCATAAAAAAACTGATTTTGTTTTTTCTGAGCTTCTTCCTTCAATCTTTTATTTTCCGCTTCCAAAGCCAGCTTTTGTTTTTCAAGTTCATCAGCTCTCTCTTTTTCAAAAGCCAGCTCGCCACCAACTTCCAGTAAAGCAGCCTTAACTGCCTCCTGACTCGTTCGCTCAATTTCTTCTTCTGCAATTTCCATTACTTCCTCAATCGTCAGTTCGCGCGCAGCGTCTTCTGAATCTTTCTTTTCCGTCGTTGATTGCGTCGCAGACTGAGCCATAAGATTCTGACAAAGTCCGAGCATCAGCACGCTCAATACGAGCCACAGCTTCTTCACGCTTCTTAGCCGCCTTAGCATTAATCTCATCGATATCCTCCAAAACATCCGTGGTCCCTGAGCCTGTCGAAGGGCTGTCATCCACAATTCTTTCCTTTACAAAAAGAACAGTAAATATTGCCATAAATAAAGTTCCAAACCACATAAAGATTTTTTTAATTGCTTCCCAAACTTTCTTCATCGTTGCCTCCCGGCATCTTAAACCTTGAACCTAAAACCTTTTGAGCTTCACGGCCTGCAATTACAGCAAGTGCAACCGTAAGCCATTCACCACAACCAAGCACACCGCAGCAACGCAATACAGTAGCCACAACAAAGATTACAAACTTCACACTCAAAAGCTTTTCAATAAGTCTTTTAGCACGCCAGCTTATCATTTACTTGTCCTCACAAATAGCTTTCTGAAACTGCAGAAACTCATAGTCAGCGCCAAACAAATCAGAACGTTCATCACTAGCTTTCTGTAAAGCTGCACGGTCAAGTCCTCTGACAACCACTGTATAATCCATAGCGTTATAGACTGGCCTCATATCGCTAATAGAACGAAGTACCGCACAAGGTTCTACACAGTTTAAGACAACATCAGTTCCGGCAACTCCAGCCACATGGGCGCATTCTCCTTCTTTATAAAGTCTGCCACCAAGCCGTCTGTCATAGTTAGAAATAAAGAACACTGCCTGAATATCATTCTTGTCCGGATTTTTTTTTGTAAAAAACTTTCTGTACAAGGCATCTGCAGTAACCCTAATGCCGCATCCAGTTGCAAGTAAAAGAGCAAGACATACAGAGCCAGAACAGTCCGCTTCCAAAAGATTTTCCTTTCCGCTTGTGTAATGCAAAAACTGCATACGTCCAAGATAATACTGGTAGCGCTGAACTTCGCTCATATCTTTTGTAAGTTCTTTTTCAGCTTCCAGCATGAGCCTCATTCTTAAATCGCGTTTGTTATCCATATCAGCTTCCTTTTGCAATAAGAGTGATAATAGTCACCGCCACATTAAAGCAGCTTATAACACAGGCAATCACAGCCACAGTGCGGCTTCCTTTACCTGCATCCACCTTTATATGTTCTTCAAGACGTCTTGCCGTAGCACAAACCATAGGATTATTCTGGCAGGCAACACTACGAACATCTAAAGAATCCACGCGCTTTTCAACAGCTTTCTTGAACTCTTTCATTTCAGATCTGAATCCGCTCAATTCAATTTTCAAATCATTAAGCGACTTCACCAGTAATTCAATGTTTTCTATAACACACCTCCCAAAGCCTAAACCCGCGTTACCCAGATTTCGCTTGCAAAAGCTTCTTCTTTTTTATATCTAAAAGTAAGCTCATCAATTCTTACTTTCTTAAAATCCGAATTAGCATTAAGTCTTATATCCATAAAAGCACCAACGCGCGCATGAATAAGAGGAATAAAAGTTGTAAGATAATAAGCGCCTTTACAGTTGATACATTCTGCCAGGAAGTCCTTAGCACGTCTTTGACAGAATGGTTCTCCTTCAAATAAATCATCAGACAAAAACTTCGAAGTAATGTTTTTTACAATGTGTCCTTTGGCCGCAATCTCATCATCATCGTTTACAAACACGCTGTAGTTAGTTTCACTGATAATCGCACGGCCCGTTATAGAAGCCTTAATAAGTCCTATAAGATTTCCGCCACGGCTAAGCTGAATGATTGCCCGGTCTTTATAAGTCGTAGTGTCATATTGAATAACTTCCAGCTTCTCAACGCCGGTAACTTCCATTGAATCTACAAAGTCCTGCTCACTGTCTATTGAATCTGCATAAACAACATTTCGTGTTTTACCTTCATCATTCTTTGCAGTGTAAATTGCCTGGTAATCGTTATCACTTATGATATGTCTTGAATCATCTGTAAAAGGATAATAAGGCTGCATATCTTCGTCATACCAGACTGGTCCGTCGCTATAACTCCAAAGCTCCTGTCGTTCCGTCTGTATGTATCTTGTATATTTAAGTCTTATATTGTTTGCATACTTTTCATGATTATTAAAAAAGCGGTAATGAGTAATTTCAGTTTCATCAAGAGTAATGCAGCTTTCATCATTGTATTCATTTTCCTGGTCATAAGGACTTTCAATAAAACTAAGAGTCATATCCTTGCCGCATTCAACAATTGCATTATAAGCTTTTGCAAGTGCGCAAAGTTCCTTCCAGGCAGAACCGGCAATAACAACATAAGGAACATCAAAGCGTATGTTGCCACAGTTTATTTCACTGGCATTTATTCCACCACGCTTTGCAATAATATGAACAAGCGAATTTTCAGTATCTGTTTTATCACAAACCTTTGCATGAACAACAGTCTGAGCATCAGTCCAGTTTCTCTGAAGCTTTGTATCATTAAGCTTTGTACTCAAATCAATCAGTCTTACC
>JBGVAV010000079.1:0-22255 GCA_045224915.1 Treponema sp. | reverse complement strand
ATCCAGTATGTTTATTATCTTCTGATAGATTTACTCTTGTAAAATTTAGGTCTGCACGATGCTCATAAATCATATTTATTTTGTTTGCTTCATCTTTGCAAACAATTCTTTCAAGTTTACCGTTTTTATCATTATATTCTAATTCCTGATAAATTGGATGCTCAGGCGCAATCATACATTCATTTATAGGTATTTCTTTGAAATTTGCACAAACAACAGTTCTTAATTTTCCGGCTTTATAACCAAATGTATAATGATATGTTCTATGAGATATCTGTTCTTTGTTTAATTGATTTATACCTTCAGGAATTCCCCTTTTATCTACATAATCAGAATAATACTTATATGTTGTTCTAAAACGTGCATTCCATAAAACAAGCATTGCACAAATAATTACTGCAATAACAGCAGCAATATAAGTGCATCTTATTATTCCCCGTTTCTTTTCTTCTTTTCTTTGCCAATCCCATAAATCATCAAAGTTTAATTCAAGAAGTTTTGCTATAATTCTAATAAAGCCCTGTTCTTCTGTATCTGATTTTAAAGGAATTCCTATAAATCGCATAAATTTTGTAAATGGAGATTTTTTTGCAGGCGGTTTTATATCAATTCCCAAGAATTCTTCACCGAATTCCTCTCCTTTTAATGCCGGACAAAAAGCTTCATTATCTGCATCAGAAGAATTTGCTTCACCTTCAACAATTACAGGAATTATATAATCCTTTCGACCAATATTTATAAAGTGTTTTACTTCTTCATTTACCCAATATGATTTTGAAGAAGACGTTGAACACAAAACAATCAGAAATTTTGAGTTATCAAGCTCTTCTTTTAGTGAATTCTTTAATACACCTGCTGTTAAATTTGTTTTATCTCTAAAAATTGGACTAACAGAATCAGGAAGTGATGGGTTATCCTTCTTTAATAAATGTGGGAGTTTATAAAAACTTAATCTTTTTTGTAGGTTTTCAGCAAATTTTTCATCTTTATGACTATAACTTATAAAAGCAAAATATTGAAATTGTGAATCCATAGTTAAAAATTATATATCAATGAATATGATTTTACAATGAAATGTTTAAGTCTTAACAATTCTTTTAAAATAATATATAATTGATAAAACAATTTTTACGAATTTTCGGTTTTATAGGAGCAATTATGGCTGAAAAAGAAATGGCTACAATTTATATTTTTGGTAAAAAATATGATGTTCCGGCAGAACTTACCATTATGAATGCAATGGAATATGCCGGTTATCAGCTCAAGCGCGGTTGCGGATGTCGTAACGGTTTCTGCGGTGCCTGTGCTACAATTTACAGAATTAAGGGACAGAATCAACTTCAGACATGTCTGGCTTGTTCTAAGAAGGTTGAAAATGATATGTATATCGCAACCCTTCCATTCTTCCCTCTCGTAAAGCAGATTTACGATATTAACAAGATTAAACCTGAGCAGCAGCTTATGATGCAGCTCTACCCTGAGATTTACTCTTGTGTCGGCTGTAACGCTTGTACACGTGCCTGCCCACAGAGCCTTCAGACAATGCAGTACATTGCATACGCTCAGCGTGGTGACTTTGCAAAATGTGCAGATCTTTCATTTGACTGTGTAATGTGCGGATGCTGTTCTAGCCGCTGTCCTGCTGGAATCTCTCATCCACAGGTTGCAGAGCTTGCACGCCGTATCAACGGTAAGTATATCCAGCCAGAAGCACAGCATCTGCTCGACCGTGTTGCAGAAATTGATTCTGGAGCCTGCGAAGAAGCAATCCAGAAGTTTGTAGCCATGTCTACCGGCGACAAAGAACAGATTAAGAATCTGTATAACACACGTGATATTGAAAAGTAAGGAAGGAGACGAATATGTACGGAAATTACCTTGACGATGCTGCAAAAATTGTAGCAGAAAAACGCGAAGAAAACCTTAAATTTGAACATGCTCGTCTTACTGCAGAAGAAAAAGACGATCTTCTTTTGAAGTTCCACCCTGACCGCATTAAGGAACAGTTTACAGAACTTAAGATTGGTCCAAATAAGGGACAGAAGGCTCCTATCGAGCTAGCAGAAATGCTTCAGGCAAAGCCTCGCCTTGAACCAGAAAAGATTGACCTTAACCACATTGACTACGAATCAGACGTACTCGTAATTGGTGGTGGTGGTGCCGGTACATCTGCTGCAATCATGGCCAGCGAAGCTGGTGCAAAAGTATTGCTCGTAACAAAGCTCCGTGTGGGAGATGCAAATACAATGATGGCTGAAGGTGGAATCCAGGCAGCAGACAAGCCAAACGACTCACCTGCTCAGCACTATCTTGACGCTTTTGGTGGCGGACACTTTGACGGAAAACCAGAACTTGTATACACACTGGTAAACAAGGCTCCAAGCGTTATTAAATGGCTCAACGACCTTGGTGTTGAGTTTGACAAGATGCCGGACGGAACAATGGTAACAACACACGGTGGTGGTACAAGCCGCAAGCGTATGCACGCATGTAAGGACTATTCTGGTGCCGAAATTATGCGTACACTCCGCGACGAAGCATTCAACCGCGCAGATAAGATTACAGTTGTAGATTTTACAGCAGCAATCGAAATTATTAAGAACGACAAGGGCGAAGCTGCAGGTGCAGTATTGCTCAACATAGAAACTGGTGAAATCCGCATTGCAAAGGCAAAGGTTGTAATTATTGCAACTGGTGGTGCTGGACGTATGCACTATCAGGGATTCCCTACTTCTAACCACTACGGTGCTACAGCTGACGGTCTTGTAATGGCATACCGTGCCGGTGCAAAACTTCTTTACCAGGATTCTTTACAGTATCACCCAACTGGTGCTGCTTACCCAACACAGATTCTTGGAAAGCTTGTAACAGAAAAGGTTCGCTCTCTTGGAGCAAAGCTTATCAATAAAGACGGTGAAGTTTATATACACCCTCTTGAAACACGCGACGTAAACGCTTCTGGTATTATCCGCGAAGTTCGTGAAGGCCGTGGTGTAAAGAACGACGTACAGGATGCTGTATGGCTCGACACTCCAATGATTGAAATGATCCACGGAGAAGGAACAATTCTTAAGTCAATTCCTGCTATGTACAACATGTTCATTAAATATGGAATTGATATCCGTAAGGAACCAATTCTTGTTTACCCAACTCTTCACTATCAGAATGGTGGTGTAGAAATTAACAAAACTTGTCACACAAATATCACAAACCTTCTAGTAGCAGGAGAAGCTTCTGGTGGTGTTCACGGAACAAACCGCTTGATGGGTAACTCTTTGCTCGACGTTGTAGTATTTGGACGCGAAGCTGGAATAGAAGCTGGTAAAATGTTCAAGGATATAAAACTCAGCGACAAGCTCAATCTTGACCATGTAAAAGCATTCGAAAAAGAACGTGAAGCTGCTGGAATTAAGGGAGACGTAGTTTCTCCAAAGATTCTTCCACGCTACACACACGGAAATCCTGAATTCGAAAAAACAATCCCTGGAGCAACACTCTAGTATAAATCAAAGGCCCCTTAAAAAGGGGCCTTTTTTTAGAACTTTTCCTGAATATCTTTTAACAATTTCTTTCTTGCATACATTTTTTTATCTGCACGCTCAAAGACAATCTGGAATGTATCTGCTTTCTCCGGTATATAAATGTCAAGACCGGTAGAAATTACAACTTCTTTTTTAAGAATATTTTCATACATCATCTTATCAAAATTGTTTAAAAGAGCATCCCTATTTCCATAATCCTCACCGCTAAGGAGTATTACAAATTCATCTCCTCCGATTCGGAAAACTGGACTATGCTTAAACACATTACATATTATTTTTGCAGCATCTTTAATATAAATATCTCCGGCTTCGTGTCCCTGAGTATCATTTATATTTTTAAGTCCATTCAGGTCGCAGACAATAATTCCAAGCTCACTTAATTTTCCAGAAGCAATTTTATTTTCTAATTCTTCCTGAACTTCTGTAAAGGCGCGTTTATTTTTTATACCAGTAAGAGCATCTGTATATGCAAGCTTACGTGTAGAACCAAGTTCCTGTTTTTGAAGCTTCTCTTTTGAAATAAGCTCTTCAAGTTTATTTCTGTAATCTTCTTTTTCTGCTTCGAGTACAAAGGTGTGAATAAGACAGGTTCCCAAAAGATATCCAATTGAATACAAAGGCAAGAGAGGATAAAAATATTGAGCCAGAACAAATAATGTCATTACAAGTCCAAATCCACCAATTGTTCTGCGTCTTAACTTTTCCTTACCATTAGTCTTATATGCATAAACAAAAACATAAATTGCTGTTATAAAGAACATGAAAACTTGAACACTAAGAGCAATATATCTTATTATACAGGCATGATAACTGCCTTTAGAATCAAAATAATATTTTACTGGAATAAAGAAATTAACAAATAAAGAAATTCCGTCAAGGATCAGATAACTCCATCCAAAGATAGAAAGGATCTTTATAAAGATATTTTTTTCATTAAGGAATTCAATAACGTATCGTGTCCAGAAAAATACAGCAATAGTCATTGCTGCAAAATAAAAGAATGTATCAATGTAAACGAGCTTTATTAGTTTAGCTTCATAAAGAAGTCCCCATAATGCATCCATAATGTAATTTGCCATTACACTATATAAAAATAATCTGTATGAGTTATTAAGATATTTTGAGGTATTTTTTTTGTTTTTAAAGACGTCGAAGTTGATTATTATATGTACAATTAAAGCAATAATTGCAATGCTTGAATACGCCATTAAGGTTTCTCAATTATTCTATTTTTTATATATATTAATATCATAATTGAGGAAATGCATATCGTCAATTATTTTTTATTAATCTTCTACTTTAAGAACTTCGCGACGGTATTTTGTACCAATTTCGGTAAGCTTAAACTTCTGAATCTTTCCACTACCAGTCATTGGGAATTCATCAAGGAACATTACAAGCTGTGGCCACTTAAACTTAGAAAGCTTATCGCGGCAGAATTCAATTACATCCTGTTCTGTAAGAGTTTTTCCTTCATGAAGAATAATAAATGCACCTGTGATTTCACCGTAACGTTCACTCTTAACGGCTGCAACCTGAATATCTTTGATTTCTGGCATCTGTGCAAGGAACTCTTCGATTTCTTTTGGATAGATATTTTCTCCACCGCGGATAATCATATCTTTAATACGGCCTGTGATACGATAGTTACCGTTTTCGTCCTTTACGCCAAGATCTCCCGAATGCAAATATCCGTTTTTATCGATTGTTTCTGCTGTAGCTTCCGGCATCTTGTAATAACCTTTCATTACGTTCCAGCCTTTACAGCACATTTCACCCTGAACTCCAATCGGGCATTCTTTACCAGTTTCGGGATCAAGTACCTTTACATCAATTCCTTCAAAAGCGTCGCCTACTGTTGTAGCTTTTACTTCCACAGTATCATCCCAATGGCTCTGTGTCATTCCAGGACTTGATTCTGTAAGACCATAAACTGATGTAATTTCCGGCATATGCATTTTTTCAATTACAGTCTTCATAAGTTCTACAGGAACTCCGGAACCTGCCATAATACCTGTACGAAGTGAAGTCAAATCAAACATGCTGAACATTGGATGATTTAACTCTGCAATAAACATTGTAGGAACACCGTAAAGCGATGTACACTTCTCTTTTTGAATTGAAGCAAGTGCTACAAGAGGATCAAAGCTTTCAAGAAGAACGTGAGTTCCACCATGAGTAAGTACAGCCATAACACCAAGTACAATTCCAAAACAATGGAAAAGCGGTACTAAAAGACAAAGTCTGTCTTTTTCTGTATAGCGCATGCGTTCACCAATAATAAATCCGTCATTAATAATATTATGACTTGAAAGCATAACCCCTTTTGGAAATCCTGTTGTTCCAGAGGTATACTGCATGTTTACAACATCGTGCTGGCTTACCTGAGCTTCAATATCGTGAATAATTTTAATATCAACATGCTGACCAAGAAGAAGAAGTTCCGGTGTAGAATAAAGTCCGCGGAATTTTTCTGGTCCCATAAAAACAACATTTTTAAGACATGGGAAGCGTTTTGATTTTAAACATCCTCGCTCGTATTCATCAATTTCCGGAACAAGCTCTTTAATCATTGCAACATAATTTGAATCTTTTATACCATCACAAAGACACAAAGTTGTAAGATCAGCCTGTTTTACAAGATATTCAAGCTCGTGAGATTTATAAGAAGTATTTACTGTAACAGCAACAGCTCCAAGACGGGCACATGCAAACATATAAGTAAGCCAGTCTGGAACATTTGTAGACCAAATACCAACATTATCGCCTTTTCTAACACCAATAGCGTATAGTCCGCAGGCTAAATCATCAACACGTTTATCAAACTGTGCATAAGTAAAGCGCAGATCTCTGTCTGCATAAACCATAAATTCATGCTCTGGATTAGCCTTTGTTTTTTCTCTTAATAATTGTGATAAAGTTAATTCAATCATAATTTACATAATAAAGAAAAAAATGCAAAATTTCAATAGAAAAATTAAATATTATTAAAGTTATTTAATATAATTAAAGTGACACGAAATATAATTTTAAACTATTACTTTCACATTTTCTGTGGTATAATAATAATATGGAACGTGTACTTACAGCATTAAGTGGGACCGGCTCTAAAGAGAGCGATTTCCTGATATGCTATGATGTTATTGCTTCTCAGAATTGTTCACCAAAAATCATAATTTTTTTCTCTGATTATGATGATTTATGGTATTATGCCAAAGAACTTAAAGAAAAATTTCCCGAAGCCACTTCTATAGGTGCCTCAACCTGTATAAATTTCTGTACAGACGGATATTCCGAAAAAGGCCTTTCTGTCATGGCAATTTATAGCGGAGTAGAATGTTCTTCGGGGCTCATTTATGAAGTATCACGTCATCCAAAAAATTACAGTCAGCATATTCGTGAAGCCTTAAAATCTCTTACATCAACTGATAATACCTGCTGTCTTGAATTTACAACATCAGGTTTTAGATGCGAAGAGCTTGTTCTTGATACTTTTGAAGATGTTTTAAAAGGAACAGGAATTAAAGTAGCAGGTTCTACTGCAGGCAGCAATAAAGATGAAAAAACTTCTCTTGTTGCCTTAAATGGTGATATTTACATTGAGTCATGTTCATTTATTTTTATTCATAATCTTGAAGGTAAAGTTCAATTATACAGAGAAAACCTATTCCGCCCTACTGCACATCAGCTTAGAATAACAGATGTTGATTGTGAACATCAGCGTGTTTATGAATTTGAAAATAAACCTGCAGCCGAAGTTCTATGTAATTTATTAAATGCAGACAAAGCAAATCTTTTACCAGTTTTAAAAACAAATCCAATTGGCCGAATCGAAGGTGATAATATTCTTATATCAGAAGCAAAAGAAGTAATGCCAGATGATTCAATTATTTATTACACACGACTATACAATATGACTCGTGTAGTTCTTCTTGAAATTGATAACTTTGATAGTGTATGGGATGAGACTGCAAAACATATGAAAAAGCTGCTGCCAAATCCTTCGTTTACAATTGCAGTTCATTGTTTGTCACGAACAAAGCTTTTAAAACAAGCAAACAGATTTGATGATTTTTCAAAACGACTTTCAACCTTACTCGGAAAATATATTGGGGTTTCCGGATATGGCGAACAGATAATGTATAACAATCTTAATCAATCACTTGTTCTTATTTCTTTTGAATAAACCCGCATGGAGAAGCCTTAATGTTTAGATTCAACAACGGTATTTTAATAACTAATGATAATTGTATTGGCTGTAATTATTGTATTTCTCAGTGCTCTATTATGGGTGCTAATATTTCGGCTACAAGAAACGGCAAAAAAATCATTGCTATCGATTCCGATAAATGTAATCACTGTGGTAAATGTATTACACTTTGTATTCATGAAGCCCGCGAATACCTTGATGATATTGACAGCTTTTATAATGATTTGCAAAACGGAGAAAAAATATCTCTTATTGTAGATCCAAGTTTTTATTTTACCTTTGGCGATAATGCAGAAAAGATTCTTCAATACTTTCATTCAATTGGTGTTGAAAAAATATATGACAGCACTTTTGGTTCTGAAATTTCTATCTGGGGAACTGTAAAATATCTTAAAGATAATTATGACAAGCCTGCAAAAGAAAAAGCCTTTATTGTAAACAACTGCCCTGCTTTTATTAATGTTGTAGAAATGAAGTATCCGCAGCTTATTAATAAAGTTATTCCAATTCAGTCCGGTCCAATGTGTACTGCAATTTATGTTCATAAATATCTTGAAGATACAAATAAGCTGGCTTACCTTGGCCCTTGTATTGCAAAAAAAGATGAAATTGAAACTAAAAATACAAACGGAAACATAAATTATAATCTTACCTATCATCATATCTGGCAAAAAATTAAAGATGTTGATTTTTCAAAGTTTGAACCATACAAATCTGATTTGGATTCTATTGGCTTTGGACGTTTTGCTATACGCACAGGCTTTTATAAAACTCTTATATCACGCTTTTTCTCTGTAAAAGATACAACTATGGTTCACAGTGGTGCCGGCGACCCTACTTTCAAACGAATCTTAATGTATGCCGAAAGTGATTATGATAATATCCAGCCACTTCTTTGTGAAGTATATGCATGCCAGCAGGGTTGTTTTGAAGGCCCAGGAACAGAAACCTCAGTTTATAAAAAAGGCGAAAATTTTTCACGCTTCCTAAAAGATTTCAAAGAATATTTTGACAGCTTTGGAGAACAAACTACAGATTATAAAGAATCAACAAAATTCCTTTTTGATAAATTTAAAGATTTTGATATTCAGGATTTTACCCGCAATTTTACCGAACGATACATTCAGCCATATCATATTTCAGACTCTGTTTATGATGACATCTTTAATGCTATGCTCAAAAATACAGAAGAAAAACGACATATTGATTGTGGTATGTGCGGCTACAAAACCTGTAAGAATATGGCTACTGCGATTGCCTACTCTTACAATAAAAAAGAGAACTGTATTCATTATATGAATGACGAAATGCGTCATCGCCTTTATACCGATACAGTTGCTAATTGTCCGAATAAGGAAGCCTTTATAGAAAAAGTATCAAGTGTTATTACACAAAATCCAAAGAAAAAATATAGGCTTTACTGCGGTGATATTAATAAATACAAAGTAATCAATGAACTTTTTGGAAGTGATATTGGTGATGCTGTATTAAGGACAATAAGTCAAAAGCTTGGAGAATTACTTGATGGAAACGGCTGGTACGCAAGAATTACAAGCGGACAGTTCGCATTCTTTATTGAAGAAACAATAGAAAACATTCAAAAAATCAATAATCTTAAATCTTTTGATTGTACTTCACTTGGAATTAACTACCCTATTACAATGCGCTTTGGTTATTACAGCATGCAGGATAATCCAGATGAAAAAGACATTTCTGTAATGAACATGATTAACAGCGCAATTCTTGCAATGGACCTTAGAGTTACACAACAGGAAAATACATATAATGGTTATACAAAATCATTAAAGAAGAAGCAGCACGATGAAGCAAAGCTTTCTACCTTGATGAAATCTGCACTTGATAACAATGAATTTGTTCTCTGGTTCCAGCCTCAATATTCTACTTCTTCAAATAAGCTTGTTGGTGCCGAAGCACTTTGCCGCTGGATTAATAAAGAAGGTCAGATTATTTCTCCTTCTGTTTTTATTCCTGTTACAGAGAAAAATGGATTTATCCGTTATCTTGATAAAGAAATCTGGCGCAAAGCCTTTAGCATGGTACGCCGCTGGATTGATGCAGGTTATGATCCTGTTCCAATTTCTATAAATGTTTCGCGTGTAAGTCTTGAATCTGATGGTATTTACTACACGATTAAATACCTTAAAGATGAATATCATATACCGCCTGAACTCATTCACTTTGAAATTACAGAAAGCGCATACATTGGCGATGAAGGAAACTTCCTGCAGCGAATAAACCAGATTAGAAGTCTTGGTTTTAAAATTGCAATGGATGATTTTGGAAGCGGCTATTCTTCACTCAATTCGCTCAAAGACATCCCGATTGATATTATCAAGCTTGATATGGGATTTTTGAACGACACAATAAACCTTTCAAAAATCGCAGAAGAAGAAAATAATCCTTCACACATTACAGATGGTTCTTCATCTATAGTAAATCGTGGTGGAACAATTATAAGCTCTGTTATACGAATGGCACAAAAGCTTAAATATATAACAGTAGCCGAAGGTGTAGAAAAAGAAGAACAGGTACAATTCCTTAAGAGTATTGGCTGTGATATTATTCAGGGCTTCTTATACGCAAAACCAATGCCAGAGGAAGCCTTTATAAAAATCCTCAAGGAAAAAGATAAAGAAAAACAGATTGAAATTAAAAGAGAACGTTCTAAAGATCAGTTCCAGATTGCCCGATTTATAAATCCTACAACTCAGGAATCTTATATCTTTGATCATTTTGTTGGAGCCGCAATAATTATTGAATACAACGTTCCAAAAGCTCATACAACAATAATGCGTACAAATAATCAGGCAAAAGAATTATTTGGTGTTGCAGACAGGCCTTTTGATGTTATTAATAATCTGTTCTCAAGATTTACACGTTCAAAGAATGGAAAGGAATTTAAGGCTGCCCTGGAAAAAGCAACTCAAACTTTTGATGAAGTAAAATGCGAAGTTAGAATACATAACCTTAGCAAGCATGATGTAAAGCATATCCGTTCACATATCTGGCAGATTACAACAAACAAGCAGAATTATGTATTCTACATTCTCTTTGAAGATATTTCTGAATACCGTTTACTCGAAGAAAGTATCAACAAAGAGTAAGTAAAATTATACAGGTGTGTAAACTACTGCAAGAATCTTTGCGTTGTTTTCACCGTAGCTGTGTACGTGATGTGCAACAATTGATTCGTAGTAGATTGAATCGCCTTTTTCAAGAAGATATTTGTCTTTACCGTAGATGATTTCTACCTGACCTTCAAGAACATAAATGAACTCTTCACCTTCGTGAGTAGAAGTTTTAATTTCTTCTTCTGAACTTGGGAAGATATCAATTACGAATGGATCCATGTGACGACCTGCTTTGTCTTTTGCAAGAGTATAAAAATCAAGGTCAGAGTTTACAGCATTACCACGGTCACTGAATCGTGTTACTTCTTTTTTCTCTGAAGCGCGTGAAACTACTGGTCCTAAGTTTTCAACGTCGTCCATGAATGTACCAAGACGAACACCAAGAACACGGGCAATTTTAATAAGAGGTGTAAGATTTGGTACCAGACTTCCATCTTCTATACTTTCAATCTGTTGAACACTTAAGTTTGTGCGTTCACTTACATCTTCAATACTGAGCTTGCGGTTTTCGCGAACAAGTTTTACCTTTGCACCAATTTTATTTTTCTCACTCATATTTTTATCCTTTAATTTCGTAATCTTTATTAAAAGCAGCTTCAATAGTGGCTATATTAATTGGATTGAACTTTTTGTTGCGTTCACTGATTGCTTCATCAAGGGCAAACTCAAATGGCTTTGGACCACTGATCATTCCAGGAATTACCTTTGCAAGACATCCAAGAACAACCATGTTTGCACCACGAGGATTTTTTGTTTCTTCGGCCATTTCATTACATGGAAGAGCAAGTGTACGAATATCACTGCGTGTTGGTTCAATATCAATAAGACTAGAATTGTAAATTAAAAGTCCGCCCTTCTTTAAGAGAGGTTCAAACTTTGTCATACTTGGTTTATTAAGTGCAACTACAACATCAGGATTTTCAATTACAGGAGAAGCAACTTCTTCATCGCTTACGATAACTGAACAGTTAGCAGTTCCACCACGCATTTCGGCACCGTATGAAGGAATATGTGAAACAAATTTATCTTCGCTCATGCCTGCAAGTGTAAGGATTTTTCCAGCTAAGATTACACCCTGGCCACCAAAGCCTGCAAAAATTATTTCTGTTGTCATTATTTTGTGCCTCCTGGAACTACAACGCCTGCTGTAGGTTTTGCTGCTTCTGGAACATTGCCTGCCGGAATATCACGGAAAACTCCAAGCGGATAATAAGGTTCCATCTGATCTTTTACCCAGTCTGCTGCAACTGTCGGTGTAACACCCCAGTTTGTTGGACACATAGAAAGAACTTCTACAAAGCTGTAGCCCTTTCCTTCCTTCTGGTAAGTAAGTGCTTTTTTAATTGCAGCCTTTGTCTGATTAATATGCTTTACATCATAAACTGCACAGCGTTCAATATATTTTGGTTCAACTAGTGTATTTAAAAGTTCGCAGGCACGAATTGGATATCCAACGTCTTCTGCATCGCGGCCATAAGGTGTTGTTTTTGTTACCTGACCAACAAGAGAAGTTGGAGCCATCTGTCCGCCTGTCATTCCATAAATTGCATTATTAATAAAGATAACTGTAATATTTTCACCACGGTTTGCGGCATGAACAGTTTCGGCAGTACCAATTGCAAGAAGGTCACCATCACCCTGATAGCTGATTACAAGCTTATCTGGATGAACGCGCTTCATACCAGTTGCAACTGCAGGAGCACGGCCATGAGCGGCTTCGCAGGAATCTACGTTGATATAGTTGTATGCATAAACTGCACAACCAACTGGAGCGACAAGAAGGACATCGCTTTGAATATTCATTTCATCAATTACCTGTGCAATGAGCTTGTGAACAATTCCGTGTCCACAGCCACCACAGTAATGAGTCTTTACATCCTTCATTGATTTAGGAAATTCATATTTCTTAGACATAGCTTTTTACCTTCTCAATAATTGCATCTACTTTAGGAATAATTCCACCAGGCTCACCGTAGAATTCAACATCACTAACTTTGTGTCCACTGTAAAGCTTAACATCCTGAACCATCTGGCCCATAGACATTTCTACAGTAAGGATTTTTTTAGCATTTGCACATGCTGTTTCAAGTTCTTTCTGTGGGAATGGCCAGAGTGTGATTGGGCGGAAAAGTCCAGCCTTAATACCCCGTTCGCGTAACATCTTTACAGCTTTTTTACATACACGTGCAGCAGTTCCATAACCTGTAAGAACGATATCTGCATCGTCGCACATAAAGGTTTCACTCATTGTTTCGTTAGCCTGAATGCGGTCGTAGTTTTCAAAAAGTTCTTTTGTATGCTTGTTCAAATCGTAGTCATCACCGTTCAAACGTAAAGACAAAGCAATGTTATTTTCACGGTCTGGAGTTCGTCCTGTAAGAGCCCAAGGCTTTGGAGGGAATTCAGTTACATATTCAGGAAGAATACATGGTTCACTCATCTGTCCAAGATAACCGTCTCCAAGTATCATACAAACAACGCGATATTTATCTGCAATTTCAAATGCTTTTACAGTGCAGTCTGCCATTTCCTGAACAGTTCCAGGAGCAATAACTACAACATGATAGTCACCGTTACCGCCGCCTCTTGTTGCCTGAAAGTAGTCTCCCTGAGCACCACTAATGTTTCCAAGACCTGGGCCACCACGCATCATGTTTACAATAACTGCAGGAAGCTGTGCACCTGAAAGATATGATATTCCTTCCTGTTTAAGAGAGATTCCAGGAGAAGAAGATGATGTCATTGCACGCGCACCAGCGGCACTAGCACCCATAACCATATTTACAGCAGCAAGTTCACTTTCTGCCTGAAGGAAGCATCCCTTTTCCTGTGGAAGACGTTTTGCCATATAAGCTGGGATTTCATTTTGAGGAGTAATTGGATAAGCAAAATAATAACGGCATCCGGCACGGATAGCTGCTTCACCAATTGCTTCATTACCTTTCATTAAAACTTTTTTACTCATATTTACTCTGCCTCAATTTCTATAACGCAATCAGGGCACATAGTTGCACAGAAAGCGCAGGCAATACAGTTTGCCTCATCAATACAAACAGGATAATGAACACCCTGACTATTAGTTTCTTTTGCCATTTCCAGAATTTTTTTAGGACAGACGCGAATACACAAGGCACAGCCTTTGCAGCGTTCTGAATTGATTAAAGGTCTTCCTTTAGCCATAGTATCTCCAAAAATAATTATTAAGTATAATATAAACTAAATATGAAATATTGACAATAGAAATTCTTTAATAATATTAAAGTTTTTAAATAAAAGTAAAGTTGTGGATTGCCACGCCCTTCGGGCTCGCAATGACGGACTGTCTAACATCCAAACCATTGAGCGGCGGTCTGGTCGGCTAGCTGTAGAAGCACAACAAGCGGATTATCAAGGAAATTTGAATAATTGTATTTTTCGCTGTCAGAAAGGTCAGAAAATCCCATGTGACGGCTTACGGCTTCTAATACCATACGATTGTCTATCATAGATGGCATTATTTTAAGCAGCATTAGCACAGATTCATTTCCGTGACCAAGATTTCTGTTTTCTGATTTTGTTTTGTAGAAAGGTTGTTTTATCCAGTTACCGCTGATGTCTTTTGTATTGCGATACTCTACACCATAAAATCCTGTTTTACAAAAGTCATGAACAAGTGCACTTACTAAAATATCCTTTGCAGTTATAGTATATTTTTCTGCTCCAGGACTTGTGAAAAAGTTTTCAAGTACAGGTTTTGCAAACTCAAGTGCCTGCTTAATAACAACAACTGTATGAAGGCTTAAGCCGCCTTTGAAGTTTCCGTGAAATTTTGTAGAAGCAGGTGCTGTCCAGAAATCTGTATTATCTAGCCAGTCCTTTAATGCAGCAGCTTCCATTGGTTCTTTAATTATATAATCAATCATGTTTATGATTGCAGGTTTTACATTTTCAATTACGTTTGTTCCGTCTGCATGCAAAGGAGAATATTCCTTATAAATATCTAAAAGTTCAAATACATCTGTAAAAAGTTCATTAATCTGTTCGTCTGTCATTTTTAATTCCTTGTTAATATAGTTATTTCTACACGTCTGTTTCTGGCTCTGCCTTCAGGAGTGTCATTGTCTGCAAGAGGTTTTGTACCGCCGCTTCCTTTTGTTATAAACTGACTATTTGAAAGTCCACGACTTGTCATTTCATTAACAATTGTATGAGCACGGTCTAAAGAAAGCTGCATTTCGTCAGATTCGTCTCCAACTCTGGCAGTATGACCTTCTATAAGAATCTGATTTTTTGGAACTTTTTTCAAGAGGCTTGCTATCTGATCAAGCCTGTTTTTTTCATCTGGAAGCAGTTCTGCTTTATTTGCAACAAACTGAAGATCCCTGATAATCAGCATATATCCAGAATCTGTTTTTTCATATTCTATGTCGCTTTCGGCAATAAGACGGTTGATGGCGGGTAGAATTACATCTTCTTCTACTCCGCTTGGATAATCTGTAAACAGTGAAATTGTTCCCTTATATGCAATTTTACGGCCGTCTGTATAAACAAATTCTTCATTTACGTTATCACGAATTAATAAAGCGACGCCTGTTTCTTTTTCAACATAAAGTGTAGCCTCATGTTTTCCTGATGCTGATTTTAATTCGCGGTCTCCATCAAAATCCTGATAGCTTACGCCAATTCCATAACCATATCTTGTAGCCCACAACGCTTTAATTACATAAACTTCTTTCTGATTAAAAATCTGATCTCCAGTATAAGTATACTGAATATAAATTGGCATTCGTGTGATTTTACCTTCACCAGTTGGATCTACAGCACGTTCTGCCTTTGCTTCCCAGGTATCACCTTTTTTAATTTCTTTTTTAGGAAAAGATGGAAAGCTTCTGAATGAAGGATACCCATTATCTTCAAGCATGCTCATATTTCCCTGTTGGTCAATTTTAAAAACAGAAACAATTGCATCATGAATGCCCTCATCAATTGCAGCAGCCAGGTGTTTAGTATCCTGCTCTACATAAAAAAGTCCGTCATAAACCTTTTCCCCATTTTCATAAGAAGGCGTAATAAACGATTTTACTTCACGGCTTGTTAATCCAATATACTTATTATTATCATAGCGACGTAAATCTGTACGTTCTGTGAGAATGTAGTTGTCGTTTCCGGCGTAACTTATGGTAACTGGCTGGGAATAAAGGTTGTTGCTTATTAAGAGAAATAGTAATAGAAAAATAAATTTGTAAAAAATTGCGGAGCAGAGTTTTGGGTTTTGTGGAGCGTCCTCTTCGTTCAGCGGAGCAAAACACAAAACTTTGCGGGAGTAATTTTTTACCATATTGATAATTTTATATTCCAAGTTCTTCGCCTATAAGCACAACCTTAATTCTACCGGCTGGCTTACAGATTCGTGTGGTAACAAACTGTGCACAAATTGTAGAAGAAGAAAGACAATCTGCACACTCGCCTATTTTTTTACAAGGAGTATCAATATCAAAGCGCTGTGCATTTGCAGGAGCTGCATATCCGCGAACTCTATCATAAGCGGCATCCATATCCTGAACTACCTTGTTCATTCCTGCAATTATAATTACATTCTGTGGTCCGTAAATTAATGCGGCAACTCTGTTTCCTTTACCGTCTATATTAAAAAGCTGACCATCTTCTGTAATTGCATTGCTGCTCATAATAAACGAACCGCAGTTCAAAGCCTCATGCATTATCTTTTCACGTTCTTCTGGAGTAGCACCTTTGTCTCTGTCTATCAAAGTATAACCTGCAGCAGAAAGCTTATCTTTAAGACCAAGTTGGTCCATAGTCATAGTTCCACCCCAGGCTACAGAATGATTTGAAGGAATAATTTCAAGAATCTTTTTTACAGCGTCTTCTTTAGTAGACACATAATAAGCTTCAAAATGTCTTTTATTTAAAGCGTCTGCAACCTTTGGACCTTTAATATCAAATAATTTTTTTACAGGTTCAAGCATATAATACCCCTATTATTCTGAAAGCTTAAATGATTCAAGTTCGTTAATTAATCCTACTACGTTTTGCTTTGTACTGTTTGTAGAAGCTGTTGTTACGGCTACTGCATCTGAAATATGTGTAGAGAAATCATTAATCTGATTCATTGTATCGGAAATAACTCTTGTAATTTCTGAAAGCTGCTGCATTTCTTTAAGAATCTGTTCACCGCCAATAAGCATTTCGGCAGAACCATTCTTTACTTCTGTTGTTGAATCACTGATAGAACGCATAGCTTCGAGAACCTGCTGGTTACCGCTGTTCTGTTCTTCCATTGCATTAGCAATAACAGTTTCCTGTTCACGAACCTTCTGAGAAAGCTCATAAATGCTTGCAAAGGCATTCTTAACGTGACCAATATCAACTGTAATACGAGAAATTGCATCAGAAAGTGCATGAAGGTTTTCATCAATTGCTTTAGACTGAGAGCTTGACTGTTCTGCAAGCTTACGGATTTCTTCTGCTACTACAGCAAATCCCTTACCTGCTTCACCAGCGTGTGCAGACTCAATAGCAGCGTTCATAGCAAGAAGATTTGTACGGCTTGCAATATTCTGGATGATGCTTGAAGCCTGAAGAATACCTGCAGACTGCTGAAGAACGCCTTCTGCTGTATCAACGGCAATCTTAACCTGTTCCTGTCCCTTTTCAGAAGCATCTGTAAGAAGATTTACAACTTCACTGTTCTTTTCAAGAATCTGAGATACAGAAGCAATATTTGCAACCATTTCTTCTACAGCAGCACTAGACTGTGTAACACCGGCAGCTTGAGCTTCAATAGAATTATTGAGGGAACGAATATTACCCATAATCTGCTCAATAGAAGAGTTAGATTCCTGAACACCTGCAGACTGGTTTTCAATTTCGGCTTTAATGCTTGCAAGAGATTCTGTAATACTTGCAATATTATTTCTTGTTGAATCCATGTTAGAAACTAAGTCATCAGATTCAGAAGAAGTTCTTTTTGCTGAACCATTAAATTTAACAAGAATATTATTTGTCTTATTCTTTAAATCATTTACAGCATGAACAATAAGTCCAAGTTCACTACGGTTAGTTGCCCACTGATCTTCTACAGTATAATCATTACTTGTAAGAGCTTCTGTTACATGAGTAATTCTTCTTAAACACTGTTTAATATCATCTGTAAGAAGAAGGTTAACTGTAACGAAATATGATAATGAGTATATAATAATAGGTATAAGTCGTTCATATACAGATTTTGTACCTTCCTGTAATGTAAGAGGATTTAAAGTAACAAATATAAGGAACATACATCCTAATACACCAAAAGTCATTGTAAGAACGTTTCTTTGAATTAAATCAAGAGGAAGCTGTTTTTTTGTAAATGGAATATCACGTAAACGAGGCTCAATTACACGAACCTGAAGAACGTAGAACAAAAGACCAATATCAAACAATGCTCCAAGAAGAATCATATAAATGAAAATTGTAGGATCATGGCCCTGGAAAGCGCGCAGCTGAATATGATTGTTTTTTATGAAAACTGTAATTGCAGTTGCCTGTAAAACCTGCAATGTAATTGGAATTGCAATATTACCAAGTGCAGAAAGCTTTAAGTATTTGTTAGTTCTTTCAATAGAAGCTGGAGAACCATCATATGCTCTAAGGTATTTTCTTTCCCAAAATGCCATTGCAAATGCAGCAACAAATGTAATAACTGTAATAGCGTTTATAACAGGATTTGTGAAGATAATTCCAAATTCTTCCGTGCTGAAAAGGTCTGTTAAAAGGCCTAATGGAGTTAATAACAGGAAAGGTGAAGTATATACTAAAATTATATGAAGATATGCATACCATGGAAGCCAGATTCCGGGACGACCAGCTTTGCGATTTATTTTTGCTTTAGACATAAAAAAGTCTCCTAAAAGATGTAGTAAAATTTTAATAAACACTCAAAGTACATTTATTAATTTATAAGACTTTCAAATAATATAACAATTATAAACCATTTATCGGCATCTGTGAAGTAAAAAATATATTCAAAAATTGGATAATATTATTTTCAAATTTTTACTTGACACTTTTTATTTATAGGTTAGAATTTAGATATTATGAAAAAATTACTATTACTTATAATTGTTTTTATTACTCTTTTGGCTTCTTGTACAACAACTAAAAAACTTAAGGTTGATGATCTTGAAGATGATGTATTTGTTATTAATAAAATTGTATTAACTTCTAATACAATCGAACCTTCGGATGAAGAGCTAGTTACTATTTTCCAGTCTCTGCCCTATCTTAAGGTTTGTGACCTTGTAGAAGAAAAAACCGGTATAGTACTCGACTCATATCTTATTGATTACGAGCAAATTTCAGAAAATATAGAATATACAATCCTTTGTGATGCAGAAACAGAGGAAGAACTTGAAGAGCTTCCTGAATGGGAAATTAACCTTGAAACAGAGGAAGGAACAACTCAGTTCTGTACACTTTATTTTACAATGGATCCGCCAGACGGATTTCTTGCTGTAAAGGCTGTTATGCACACAACTCAGGTAATTCCTTCAGAAAAAGAAGACAAAGAAGATAAAATTATCAATCTTCAGACATCAGTTTCGGGAACATTTGAAAGCTGGACCTTCAAACGCATATTTGTAGATCCACGTTCATGTGCCCTTATTAAGTTCCACAAAAACATTGAACCAACCTTTATTCAAAACGAGCTTTTCTCTGCTTATAAAGTTCTTAATGGTCAGGATAAAGGCTATATTGCTGTAAATATCAGAGAACCTATAGAAATCCGCTGTAATATTAATGATCCTGGAAACATGTTCTTCTCTCCTGCAGAGATTTACAATGCTTCATTTACAGAAGTTTTCCAGCCAGGAAAGAGCTATTATATTAAATATAAGCTTAAGAGACTTTCACCTGATTCTACTAACTGGGTTGTAAGGTTTAAGATTAAAGAAGAAAAACCAAATCTTTCTAAATAATTAGTTTTCTTTCTTTGCTTTTTTTACAGATGTAATTGTAAAGTTTATTGTTTTCTCTGTTTCTTTGCCGCTTTCTATGTCTATATTCCAATATAATGTAGATACAAAGGTAGCGGCTGTTGTTATGAGCTTGCTTGTAATAAAATCTGGTCTATGGAAAACTATTGGAGAATAATAATATCCGCAGTTTTCATTTGGTTCAAAGGCAAAGGAAACTCCCCTTTTTGAATCTGTAAGACGTACAACATCAAGAGCAGCCATTCCCTGTTTTAGATTAATATCTTTTGTAGAAGTTTTTGAATCTACAAGCTGAACCTTTTCTTTATCTGCAACTTCAATATTAAAATAATTAATCATGCCGTTTTCAAAGTTTACGTCTGCAAAGTTTGATTCAACTGCAAATTTTAACTGCAATGGCTTTGAACTTTCATTTTTCAAAATATACTGAACACTTAATCCGTTTGAATTAAATATATATTTTTTTCTAAGGCTAACCTTTTGATGTGTCGGCTTATATTCTGCCTCTGCTAAAAGCTGCAATTCCTTACGGCTGGCAGAAAACTTTGCTTCCTTGTAATAGATTCTTGAGAAAACACCGTCGCCGGCAGCTTCACCATTAATATAGCGGTCAAACTGATCATTTCCAAAAAGATGATCTATAAAAAGTCCGCGGTTATAATTATCATCTGCGCCATCATATTCAAAAACTCTGTTTAAGTTGTCTGCATAGTTTCCGCAGTTTTTCATAACATCAAGCTCTTGAACTGCTCCTCCTAAAAGAGAAACATAAGCAAAATAGCTTTGCATGCTGCAGATATATTCATTTATTCCGTCATTTGTATAATCAAAACGGCTTACGTTTTCCGTAAACTTTTCACTGTCGCGAATAAATTTTTCGGCTGTAATAAGGCTTCTGTAAGCATTCTGGCGATGCATTGTGTTGGCATAAGGCCCGTTCATTGTACATAAAACTGCACTTCCATCCTGGGCTTCCAAAAGCATTTCGCGGGCTGCCTTTTTTCGCATTTTATCTTTCTTAAATTGATTTATAAGAATAGTCATGTATGTTATGCGGTTATAAAGATTTCTACAGCTTCTATAATTATCCATAAAGTTATAAACAGTATTCTTAAAGCTTGTACGGTTTCTGTCGCGAACAAGGTAGCCACACCAGTTATCAAGCATTCTGTTCATAGCAGTTGGAATATATGCAGGCACTTTTATGCTCTGATTTTTTCTGTATTCGTCAATTGTGCCTGTTTTAATTCTTGAATCAGGATTTTCTTTTAAGTATGCATCAAACTGTTCAAACCATTTAGCTCCTACAAGTTCTGAGACTGTCTGATAATTCATACTAAGTATTACAATTTTATCTGGATTAATCTGATAGTAATCATCCTGCTTTTCGGTTTTCTCTATAGCCTTTAAAATATTCTTTGTAAATACGTCGCAAGGCATGTCTGCAGGCGGAATAAATTCATTATAATACGGGAAAATTTCTACAGCTTTTCCAAGATCATGCATTATGTTGTATAAAAAGTTTCGTTTGTTTTCTGGGATCGAACAGCTGTCGAGCAAAGTATATTCAATGCCGCATGTTTGAAGATTGTTTACAAGAGAAGAATCCCATATATCTCCAAAAAGCGTAATTCCTCTAGGACGCTTACCTACTGTCTGCCTGATTTCTGTAGAAAGCATGTCTATTTGAGTATTGCGGTCTACCGGGAAAAGCAGTGGCAAAACAGGCGCATAAAATCCACCGCCAAGTATTTCTACCTGATTACGGTCTACAAGCTCTTTTATGATTGTTAAAAATTCATTTCTCTTTTTCTTGTAATAAAGAAGCTGAGGTCCTGTAAATGAAAATGAAAATTTAAAGTCTGGATGTGAATAAAGAAAACGGGCAAGCGGTTTGTATACAGTCTGGTACATTTTGTCGTATTCATCCGGGTTGTCGGAATATACAGACACTGACCTGAAATTGAAGCAAACGTATATTGAATCCATATCCACATATACGGCTTCCCACCCTTTTTGCCGCGACTTTCTCCTATTTACAATTTTTTATATTAAAAGAAGGAATATTCCCCAAAAAATTCCTGTTAATCTTTAATAATACTCTTAAACATTTTATAACAAGTTGCCCATATTTTAAAGTGTTTTTTTTCGTTCCAGACAACTTTTTGTGTTTTTAATTCATCTGAACAGCCAGACTGCTCGTCCGATTTGTTTGCACACAAGGTATATTCCTTTGTATTCTTTGGAATAAGCCTGATTATGTGAATCGGGCAAATATCAACACATTTTCCGCAACCAATACAAAGATTTGAAATAACTGCAGTATTATTTTTTATATAAACTGCGTGCTGAGTACATACTTTTTTACAATCG
>JBGVAV010000078.1:0-21499 GCA_045224915.1 Treponema sp. | reverse complement strand
AATCTCTATTCCCTTTCGTATTAAAAAAAATGGGGGAGATGGTTTAAAAGAAAAGGGCAGTGGTTTTTGGACTCGCGAAATTGCAATTTTTATTTCTTCTATTGTGATTGTTGTCTTGAGTATTTTTATTCACTTTGAACTTGTTCCAACAGTATGTCTTTGCGGCTGCGGCATTCTTGGTACCTGGGCCGGTATGCAGGAGTTATTCCCAAAAAAAGAGGACTGACCGTAAAACAGTCAGTCCATAATATATATAATCAACCCGGAGCTTAGCTTCTACGGGCTGGAAAAACAAAGGGCTGCCTTAAAATAAGACAGCCCTCTGCGATTAGGAGTGGATAGGAGTCGAACCTACCAATGATGGTTTTGCAGACCAGTCCCTTACCGCTTGGGTACCACTCCGTGTTTGTCTAATATATCAGAAAAAACGGTTTATTGTCAAGGTTGCAATATCTTTAAATCTATTTATAAGATGAAAAAATACGGAGCAAAGAACTTGATTACAGGTGGCTCCCAGTCACAAAAGGGAGGTCAAAACCGCGGCTAGCCGCTTGACGCTGACTGTTGTAGTGGAACTATTAAATGCCGCTACCGCGGCATCAACAGTCAGAGTCATTTTGCCCTCCCTTTTGTTCCTTCGCGCCACAGTGATATCATTAATTTGCTCCGCATTTTTTCATAATCTAATCTTGTAGTTTTAATTTTGTAACATTGGTATTAAATGTTTCTGATATATTGACTTTTATTCCAGAAAAACATCCTGCAATGCTGCCGCGCAAGCGGCAACTAATATAATTACAAGGCATTGCAGCATGTAGCAAGCGAGCTTGCGGTTTTGGCCACGGGACTCAGCTGGGAGCTATTTTTTTATATATGAAGGCATATGAAGGGGTTTTAGGGGGCGGAGAGCCCCCTAGGAGAAGGGGGTACGGCGCAACGTAGTGCGGCGTAGGGGGAAGGCTTTCCCCCTCAAACTCTTAAATCATTTTATTGTGAAATCTAACTTTATATGGTATAATATTACTGTCATTAGAAACAACGTGCTTTGTTTTTTTTGATTCTCCGTTACATGGGGTATTCTTCACGCGCCGGTGCAGGACTCTTATACAGAGATTTTATTCTATTTAACAAAGGACTTAATTATGTCATTTGGTTCTATCGTTACAAAAATTGATGATTTTGTTTGGGGTGTTCCAACAATCATCCTTATTCTTGCAACTGGTTTGATTTTGACAATCAGTGCAAAAGGCATTCAGTTTACAAAATTGGGAAGAGCTTTTAAGGGTATCTTCAAGAAAAACGAAGGAGAAGGCGAGCTTTCTGGTTTTGCTGCTCTTTGTACCGCACTTTCTGCTACTATTGGTACAGGTAATATCGTAGGTGTTGGAACAGCTATTGCTGCCGGTGGTCCTGGTGCTCTTTTCTGGATGTGGATTGCTGCTATTCTTGGTACTGCTACAAAATATGCAGAATGTATGCTTGCAATCAAATATCGTGAAGTAAAAGAAGACGGTCACGTTCTTGGTGGACCTTTCTATACAATCGAAAAAGGTATGGGTGCTAAGTGGAAGTGGCTTGCAGTTTTGTTTGCTGTTTTTGGTGCTCTTGCCGGTCTTATGGGTATTGGTACAATGACTCAGATTAACGGTATTACTTCTGCTGTTAATATGACATTCAGCAATTCTGGTACTGCTTTCACAATTGGTGAAAATGCTTATTCTTGGGCTACTGTAATTGGTGGTGCTATTGTAACAATTTGTGCTGCTCTTGTTATCATTGGTGGTCTTAAGAGAATTTCTAAGGTTGCAGAAAAGGTTGTTCCTGCAATGGCTATTGTTTATATCTTCCTTGGACTTTCTGTAATTATCATGAACGCTTCTAAGGTTCCAGCTGCATTTGTTCTTATCTTTAAGTCTGCATTCGGTTGGAAGGCTATGGCTGGTGGTGCTGCCGGTTGGGTTATGAAGCAGGTTCTTGATTCTATGCGTAAGGGTATTGCCCGCGGTATCTTCTCTAACGAGGCTGGTCTTGGTTCTGCTCCTATTGCTGCCGCTCCTGTACAGACAAACGAACCTGTTGAACAGGGTCTCGTAAACATGACTGGTACTGTAATTGATACTCTTATCGTTTGTACAATGACTGGTCTTGCTATTGTTCTTGCTATGACAGATGCAGGATTTATGGATCTTTACAATGCAAACGGCTGGAAAGGTATTGAGCTTACTGCTAATGCTCTTTCTCAGGTTCTTGGTGGTGACGGTGTTTCTGTTCACTTCCTCTTGATGCTCTGTCTTGCATTCTTTGCATTTACAACAATTCTTGGTTGGGATTACTACTCAGAAAAGTGTCTTGAATATCTTACAAACGGAAAGATGAGTGTTGTAATGGTTTACCGTATTCTTTACATTGTTGCCATTGCAATTGGACCTTACTTCACTGTAACAACAGTATTTGACATTGCCGATATCTTCAACGGTTTGATGGCAATTCCTAACTGTATTGCGCTGATTGTTTTGAGTGGCGTTGTAGCTAAGGAAACAAAGGCATACTTCGATAAATATCCGAAGTTGCAATAATCATATAGTCGACCCCTCGCGTGGAAAATGACCACAGCCAGCTAAAGGAACCTGTCCGTGGTCATTTTCCACTCCGGGGTCGACAATCTAATCATTAGGGGTGGTTCGTATAGTTATCGAATCATCCCTTTTTTTTTAACCCTTGGAGGAATACTATGAGTGAATTGAATATCGATAAATATCTTGAAAACAAAAAGGGCAAACCTATTAATCCTTTTATCTTCTTTGTGATGAGAAATGTTGTGGCTAAGTCTCAGGCTAAGCCTATGAATGTTCATGTTGAAAATGAGACTAACATTAATAAGGTTAAGGGGCCAATCCTTGTGTTCAGTAATCACAGTTCGCGCTGTGACTGGGAATACATTGGTATGGCTATCAAAAAGCCGATGAACTTTGTTGCTTCAAATATCGAGTTTCATCGCGCTCATATGCATGCGATTTTTAAAATCTGCAGGGTTATTCCTAAGAAAAACTTTGTTTCTGACTTTCACTGTATTAAAGAGATTGTTCAGATTATTAAGGCTGGCGGAAGTGTTTTGCTTTTCCCCGAAGGAAAGTCCAGTATTTCTGGAACAAACCAGCCTATAACTCCGGGAACCGGTAAGCTTGTAAAAAAGCTTGGTGTTCCTGTTTATACTACAAAAATTACCGGCGGTTATATGTCAAATACTCAGTGGAATATTGCAAACCGTCCGGGAAAAGTTATTGTAACTGTAAAGCAGCTTTATACTGCTGAGCAGGTAAAGGATCCTGCGCTCACTGCTGAAAAAATTGAGGAAGCAATTGCAGCTTCTATCTGGGTTGATGATTTTGAATGGAACAAAGAAGCCCGCGTAAAGTTTGCAGGAAACGAAAATGTTGCTGTAAAGCTTGAGGAGCATTTGTTCTGGTGTCCTAAGTGTGGTGCAGATTTGGCTATGCATGGCGAAGGCAATAAGTTTAAATGTACTGCCTGTGGCAACGGTGTTACAATTAACGAATATTATGATTTGATTCCTGATAGTCCTGACTGCGTTGTTCCAAAAAACATGCGCGTGTGGTACGAGCTTCAGCGCCGCATGATTTACCGCCAGATCCGCGACAATCCTGATTTTAGTATTGAAGAAAAGGTTAAGCTTGGTATTCAGCCGCCTGACCACTATGTAGACAAAACTGTTACTGCCGAAATTGTTGGCGAAGGTGTTATGAAGGTTACCCGCCAGGAGTTCTCTTATGTTGGAACAAAGAACGGCGAGCACTTTGAGATTCACTGTCCTGCAAATGCAGTTATTTCCATGGTTATGTCTACCGACTCTTCATATTTCGGGGGCTTCTTCAACGGATTGTATTACGAGTTCCAGCCGGAGCATAAGGTAATTACAAAGTTCCTTATGGCTATTGAAGAGTGTCATCGTCTGGCCGGCGGTATCTGGCAGAATAATATCCCTCAGCAGCAGTGGATCTACGAAGACGACAAGCCTGATGATAAAGAGAAGTATTATATGTAAATAGAAAAATCCCGGGTGCGACCTGGGATTTTTTTTCACTTCTTTGCAATTCCTGTTGAAATTCACTATAATGCCATCTATGACTTATAAGATTTTTATTGACGGAAAAGAAGGCACGACTGGCCTTAAGATTTTTGAGCGATTTGAAAAGCGCAGTGATCTTGAAATAATGCAGATTGATGAGGATAAGAGAAAGGATCCTGTGGAAAAGGCACGCCTGATGAATCAGGCTGATTATGTTTTTTTGTGTCTGCCCGATAGCGCCGCTATTGAATCGGCTGAGCTTGTTACAAATCCAAATACTAAAATAATTGATGCTTCTACTGCTCACAGAACAAATCCTGACTGGGCTTACGGCTTTCCTGAATTGGATAAGTCTTTCCGCGAGGGAATTATTGCTTCTAAGCGTGTTGCTGTTCCTGGTTGTTATGCAAGTGGTTCTATTGCTATCTGCTATCCGCTTGTAAAATCTGGAATTATGCCGGCTGATTATCCTGTTGTAATTCATGCTGTGAGTGGATATTCAGGCGCTGGTAAAAAGGCAATTGCTGTATATGAAGGAGATGAGCGCCCACAGGGTTATGATTCTCCACGCCTTTATGCACTTACTCAGGCTCACAAGCATCTTCCTGAAATTAAAAAAATCAGTGGTCTTGATTTTGAACCTGTTTTTAATCCTTATGTTTGTGATTATTTTGCAGGCATGACTGTTACTGTAGGCCTTCACGCACGAATGCTTTCTAAGCGCGTGACTTTACAGGATGTATGGCAGATGTTTGCAGATCACTATAAGGATGCACGTTTTGTTCAGGTTGCTCCCCTTATGGGCGAGGGTGTTTTGCCAGAACAGTTTATTCCTGCCGACACGTTAGCTGGTACTAACAATATGCAGCTTTTTGTTTACGGAAACGATGACCGCATTATGATAACAACCCGATTTGATAATCTTGGTAAAGGTGCTTCTGGTGCTGCTGTTCAGTGTATGAACATAATGATGGGAATTGACGAATCAACTGGTTTGGTTTAATCGGACGCGCACACAATGTATAAGCTTGCAATTTTTGACATGGACGGAACTATCCTCAACACAATTGACGACCTTGCAGACAGCTGTAATGTGATTTGTGAAAAATATGGATATCCGCTTCATACAGTTGAAGAGATTAAATACATGGTAGGCAACGGCATTCCAAAATTAATGCGCCGCGCTCTGCCTGCTGATATTGCTGAAGATCAGTTTCAGAAGGTGCTTGCAGAATATATTGAATATTACGAAGACCATTGCGCAATTAAAACTGCGCCTTACAAAGGAATTGTAGAATGCATTCGTTCTTTGCGTTCCGCCGGTGTAAAAGTTGCCGTAAATACAAACAAGGTTCAGGCAGCCGCAGAGGAACTTTGCCAGATGTATTTCCCTGACCTTTTTGATGTAATTAGCGGAAGCCGCCCGGGCATTCCACCCAAGCCGGACCCGACAGGTTTGTATGAAATACTTAAAGAAATTGGAATGTCAAAAGAAGAAGCCTGCCAGAGTGGTGTAGCCTGCTTTATAGGCGACTCCGACGTAGACCTGAAAACAGGTGTAGACAGCGGCCTTGATTTTATCGGCGTAGACTGGGGCTTCCGCGGCCGCGCCTTTTTGCTTGAACACGGGGCTTCCGTTGTTGTGGATGATACGGAAGAATTAGAAAGAATATTATTGGAAAAATAATAGCACGTCATTGCCACGCTTCGCTCGCAATGACATTGGCTTAAGGATAAATTATGCCTGGTTTTTATGATTATTACGATGTTGCCGTAGTTGGCGCAGGACATGCCGGTATAGAAGCCGCGCTTGCCAGTGCCCGCATGGGACTCAAGACAGTACTTATTACTCAAACTCCTGATTCAATTGCGCGAATGAGCTGTAACCCTTCTATTGGTGGAATTGCAAAAGGAAACATTGTTCGCGAAATAGATGCTCTTGGCGGCGAAATGGCAAAGCTCATAGACCGTTCGATGATTCAGTTCAGAATGTTGAATAAGCGACGTGGTCCTGCAGTTCAGGCTCCTCGTTCCCAGGCAGATAAAATTACTTATTCAAGACTTGCACGTCAGGTTTGTGAACAGACAGAAAATCTTTACACACTCATGGACACTGTTATAGATATCCTTACAACTGCAAGTGAAACTCCTCTTCCTCCAAATTCAGACAGTGCCGCAGACAAAGGAACAATCCCTGGTGAAAAACGCGGTTACAGCGGAAGCAATATTGATAACCCTGATTACGCCACAGAAGCAGCCCGCAGTGGAATGCGTCAGAAGGTAACAGGAGTTGTAACAGAACGCGGAAGAATTATTCCTGTACGCTCAGTTGTCCTTACTACAGGAACATTCCTTGGTGGACGCATCTTTATCGGTGAATACGATGCCCCTTGCGGACGAGTAGGGGAACCTGCTGCCTACGGACTTACAGCAAGTCTTCACCGTCTTGGTTTTACAACAGGCCGTCTTAAAACAGGTACACCTCCTCGCATTCTCAAGCGCACAATTGATTTTGACAAGCTTGAACTTGAACCAGGCGACGAAGAAGTAATCCCATTCAGCTTTGAAGATGAAAAAGTTGAACGCCCTATGGTACCTTGTCATATTGTTTATACAAACGAAGAAACACATAAAATCATCCGCGACAATATTGGACGCTCGCCTCTCTATTCAGGAAAAATCAGCGGAATCGGTCCACGCTATTGCCCTTCTATCGAAGACAAGGTTATGCGCTTTAAGGAACGAGACCGCCATCAGATTTTTGTTGAGCCGGAAGGACTGGAGACAGAAGAAATGTATCTCAATGGACTTTCTTCATCGCTCCCAGAATGTGTACAGGATGCCTTTATGCGCACAATGCACGGCTTTGAAAATGCAGTTCAGAGTCGTCCTGGTTATGCTGTAGAATATGATTTTGTTGAGCCAACACAGCTTTTCCCATCGCTTGAAACAAAACGTGTTGCAGGTCTTTTTGATGCCGGTCAGATAAACGGAACATCAGGTTACGAGGAAGCAGCAGGTCAGGGACTTATTGCCGGAATGAACGCAGGACTTTATGCGCGTGCACACATTTCTACCTGTGGACCTTTGAGTGCAATTCCACATTCAATGAATGGGGTTGCTGCAAGCATGGAGCCGGGGGCCTTTCAGCCAAAGAACAACATGAGCAATGAAGAATTGAGCCAGTTTGCAAAAATCAGTGAGCGGGAAACAAAAGAACTCAATGAATATATTAGCGGTGTGCAGAAACAGGCAGGTTACGAAAAGTTCCATCAGATTCCGCAGTATGAACCTGTTATTCTTGGACGAGACGAAGCATACATCGGTGTTTTGATTGACGACCTTGTTACACTTGGAACAAAAGAACCATACCGTATGTTCACAGCGCGTGCAGAATATCGTCTTAAGCTTCGCCACGACACAGCAGACAGACGTCTTGCAAAATATGCTTTTGAATGTGGACTTAAAACTCAGGCACAGTATGATGCCATAAACGAAAAATATGCCCGTCTTGAAGAAATAGAAGCATTGCTTCTCAAAAAGCCAAATATGGAAAATCCCGGCTACCCTGAAAAAGACTGGGAAATGGCTGCCATTGAAGCAAAGTATAAATACTATATTGAAAAACAGGACAAGCGTGTAGAAAAGCTTCACAAAATGGAAAACACACGCATTCCTGCAGATTTTGATTACAGTAAAATTGCTTCGCTTTCTGCAGAATCACGCAACAAACTTGAACAGATTCGTCCTGTAACGTTAGGTCAGGCTAACAGAATCAGCGGAATTCGTAATAGTGATATTATGCTCTTGATGGTATATCTAAAACGGTAACGTACTGGATAACCCGGAGGTAAAAAAGTGACAACAATTTATTTTGTGCGCCATTGCAAGCCTGATGGTACTGTGCATGATGACAGAAACCGCCCCTTGACAGAAGATGGTATGGAAGATTCAAAAAAGGTTTTGGAAGTTTTAAAAGATAAGAATGTTGATGTTTTTATTTCGAGTCCCTACAAAAGAAGTTATGATTCTATAAAGGCAACTGCAGATTTTTACAAAAAGCAAATTATAACAGATGAACGCCTGCGCGAACGAAAAGCTGGAAAAGATAGTAATAATCACGAGATGTTTAAAAAACGCTGGGCTGATTTATACTTTGCAGAAGCTGACGGTGAATGTATTGGTGCTGTTCAAAAACGAAATATCGAAGCTTTGAATGAAATTCTTGAAAAGTATGAAAACAAAACAATAGTTATTGGAACTCACGGAACAGCACTTAGCAGCATTTTTAATTATTACGACAACACTTTCAATGCCGAAAGTTTTATGAAAATTGTTGACCTGATGCCTTACATTGTAAAAATGCAATTTGAAGGAAAAAATAATATTTCAAAAGAAGACGTTTTTTCTATTTACAAAGAATATAAAGAATAAGCTTTTTAATTCTTAAGAATATCTACAAGATGACTGCTTGCACCAAGTAACTCTAGTCGCTCACACACAGAAAGCTGATATTTACAGAACGCGTCAAATTCTTCCTGTGACATTTCGTTTAATTCACGACGCATGTAATCTGCGGGACCATCGGCAGCAATGATTTTTATACGTTCAAGGCCTGCAGCAGCATTCAAACGGTCTATATCTTCAAGACGTACGTAATCATATAAATCTTCTTCGCGGCAAACTGTATGAAAATCGTCTGTGAGTCCGCCTTTATCAGTAGCCTCTTTCCAGTGATGATCCTTAAAGCAATATTGAATTACGCTGTAATCATTCATGACATATGCAACAAGAATGTATCCGCCTTTTTTTGTGATGCGGCGTGCTTCGGCCAAGGCCTTTAGTTTTTCATCGTCTCCATGTAGATGGTAAAGTGGTCCAAAGAGTAGGGTAACGTCAAAAGTTTCATCTTCCAGAAAGTGAAGGTCTCGTGCGTCGCCCTGCCAGGTTTTTATATTCTCATGTTTACTGCGTAAGATTTCTAAGTTATGTGGGACTAACTCCACTGCTGTAACGTCGTAACCGTGATGGCATAATTCTACACTGTAACGGCCTGTGCCGGCACCGATGTCAGCGATTTTGATGTATTCAGGATTGTGGATTGCCACGCTGGCGCTCGCAATGACGTTGCTGATATAATGCATCGTAGTTAAAAACTCAACCGTCCCATGACGAGTCGTGAGACGGTTTTCTTCGTGGAATTTATTGTAATATTTTTCTAATGGTGTCAAGCTTTCCAAGCCTTATCAACTGCTGCCAACGCCTTCTTCTTATCTGCATCACTCATGAAAGAAGAAATGTAGCTGTTCTTAATAAGCTGCTTGATTTCGTCCATGGTGAACTTAAGGCTCTTTACACAAATCCAAAGTTCGTCGAGCATTGTTGTCTTGAAGAAAACTGGATCGTCTGTGTTGATACAAACCATAATACCATCGTCGTAGTATTTGCGAACTGGATGGTAGCGGGCCATCTTAACAACTTTCTTTGTGAATGTATTTGAAGTAATACAAATTTCAATTGGAAGCTTTGATTTAATAAAATAATCAATAAGCTTTTTATCCTGATATGCTGTTACGCCGTGACCAATGCGTTCTGCACCAAGACAGTTGATTGAATCCCAGATTGATTCCGGGCCAACGTCTTCGCCGGCATGAGCAACAACTCTCCAGCCTTCTTTTTTAGCAAGCTTGAAAACTGGTTCGTATTCTTTTGCTGGACCTTTTGCTTCTGCACCACCAAGTCCAATACCGATGATGTCTTCGCAAGGATACTGTTTAAGAAGCTCGTAATTTTTCATTGCATTTTCGCAGCCAAATGTTCTTGAAACATCCATGAGCAGCTTGATTGTAATTCCATCTTTTTCCTTGATGCGTGTAATCTGCTTGTGGAAAATATCTACCATCTTTTTGTAGCTGAAGCCTTTTTTGAGGAAGGCTGTTGGCGCAAAGAATGCTTCACAATAATCGATTCCATTTTTGATGAGGTATTTTTCAAGTTCCTTGAACACAACGTTAAAGTCTTTTTCGCTTACAAACATGTCCTGGATCTTAAGGAATGACTGAATGAATCCGTTCAAATCTTCATAGGAGAATAGGGCAACCTGTTCTTCTTTAGACATTTCTTTGCCAAAGCGATTTTTATACAGTTTTTTAACGCCTGCAAGAGAAGTTACTGCCTCAATGTGAATATGGAGTTCGGCCTTTGGTACACCCTTGATAAATGTTTTAAATTCCGATTTTGTCATTTTTCTCTTTCTCCTTTATCATTCAACATGCCGCCTCCCATGAATGTTAAATGATTTAAATATACCTCTATCAATTAAATTATCGGTAGAATGTATAGCGAACTTTAGATAATTTTCTCTAGTTCATCAACAATTTTCTTAAAGGTGTCACATGCAGCCTGAACCGGTTCAACCTCTTCCATATCTACACCTGCAACCTTGAGGGATTCAATTGGATAACGTGAACCACCGCTCTTAAGGAAGTTGAAGTAATCTTCGCGTTCTTTGTCGCCGCCCTGTGTTACACGTTTTGCAAGTGCAAGGGCTGCGCTTATTCCTGTTGCGTATTTGTAAACATAGAATGCACTGTAGAAATGTGGAATTCTAAGGCCTTCCATGTCGCTGTTTGATTCAAAATGCATTTCTGGGCCAAAATAAAGCTCCAGAAGCTCGCGGTAAATCTTGCGCAGAAGTTCTGGTGTGAGTGGTGTGCCTGCTTCTACAAGCTCGTGAGCCTTTAATTCAAACTCTGCAAACATTGTCTGACGGAAAAGTGTTGCAAGAATATCATCTGCACGCATTGCAAGAAGGTATTTTTCCATATCTTTGTCATTTTTTTCTGTAGCCTGGCGCAAAAGATATTCAAAAACAAGCTCTTCGTTGAAGGTAGAGGCAACTTCGGCTTCAAAAATGGTATAATCGTAGCTCATAAACGGATTATTATGAACTGAATACCAGCTGTGCATGCTGTGTCCGCCTTCGTGTGCCATTGTAAATACGTCGCGGATATTATCCTGATTATAATTAAGAAGAATATATGGATTTCCGATGTAGCAGCCAGAGCTGAAGGCACCGCTTCGTTTTCCAATATTTTCATAGCGGTCTGCCCAGCCGTTTAATAAGCCGTCGCAAAGTCTGTCTGTGTATTCTTTTCCAAGGGGAGCAAGGGCTTCGCGGCAGATTTCTACAGACTGTTCATAAGTTGTGACAGTTTTAACTGATTTTACGAGTGGAACGTATACATCCCAATGGCGAAGTTTATCAAGACCAAGCGCACGCTTACGGATTGAATAATATTTATGAAGCGAATCAAGATTTTTATGAATACAGTCAATAAGATTGTGGTAAACAGAAACAGGAACCTTGTTGCTGTAAAGTGCTGCATGAAGGCTTGATTCATAACCGCGGGCACGGGTTGTAAATACATCCTGATTTACGCTGCCTGCATAAAGGGCGGCAATAGTATTCTGATGCTCTTCATACTTGGCATAGAACTTTTTGTAGGCTTCTTCGCGTACTTTGCGGTCGTGGTTATGCATGAATACGCCCCAGGTTGTTTCTGTGAGCTGCTCTTCTTCGCCGTCTACAGTAACAGTTCCAAATGTTTTATTCATATCAACATTTGTGAGTACGCTGAATGCTGTTTCTGCAGTTAAAGCAGGCTGACCCTGAAGCGACAAAATGCGTTCTTCTTTTTCGCTGAGTGTATATTTTTTCAAATACAAAAGCTTAGAAAGATAGATTTTATAATCTGCAAACTCAGGGAGTTCACTCCATTCTCCTAAAAGCTTTTCATCAATTTCCATAAGCTCAGGATCAATAAAACTAAAGGCTGCAGATTGTTCTGTATATGCCATCATTGCACGACCATAGCGGTCTGTTGCAGTAGAGTCATCCTCGTCGGCCTCGTGCTGAAGGGAAGCATAGTGATATACACATTCCATTTTGAGCAGGGCTTTTTCATATGCTTTAAGGGCTGCCAGGAGTGTTTCTGCACTCTGTCCAAGTTTTTCCTTAAAAGTGGTAACTGCCTGGTTTAAACCAGCCAGTTCTGCAAGAGCAGCTTCCCATTCTTTGTCTGAATTAAAAATTGAAGATAAATCCCACTTATCCTTAGCAGGAACTTCTTTACGAGCAGGTATTGTTTTTGCCATTTTTTTATCCTTTATTTTTATGTTTTTTCTTTTTTTCTATATATAATTTATCATCTGCCATTGAAAGTAAATCAGAAAGAGAATGTACTTCGTCTTCTTTGTTAAATTCAACGGCACCTATACTCATCGAAAGAGTAAAAGGAAAATTCTTGTCTTTTGAAATCATTTTGCAAAGCTCGTTAATCTTACTGCGGAATTTCTTTTCCTGTGTAAGCTTCATTCCAATTGCAATTGCGGCAAATTCATCACCACTAAGGCGGCCCACAGTATCACTTGAACGCAGGGCATGAGAAATTACTTCTGCAGCAGCTTTAATTGCTTCGTCGCCCATATCATGACCGTAAGTGTCATTTATTTTTTTAAGACCATCCAGATCTGCAAAGAAAATAACACCACGGCTGCCAACATCAATAGCAAGATCTATTGTTTTTTGTCCTAAATCCATAAAACCGCGGCGGTTGAGGATTTGTGTAAGTTCATCAGTTTTTGATTGAATATCAAGGGTTGAATTGCTTTGCTGTAAAGAAGAATTGAGTTTAGAAAGCGACTTACTCTTTGTGAGCGAGCGGGTATATTCATAATTACTTGCAATAGTATTTATGAGGATTTTCATGCTTACACTATGCATTGAATAATTTGAAGTTTTAATTTTACAGACAATATAACCGTAATTTTTTCTGCCTGAAAAAAGCGGATGAATTATAAAGGAGCCCGGGAAGTTCTCAAAATATTCAGACGGAAAAGGATTTTTAGCAGGATTAAATTCAATTCCGGGGTCGTAGTCGCGGATTTTTCTTTCTGTATCAAGCATCATTAAAACACTCGCAGTGTGTGGCAGAAGAAAATCCTTGCCTTTGTCTAACATGATTGTTTTTTTGTAAAAGCAGACAAAACAGGCCGGAATATCAAGTGCAAGAAGGATTTTATCAAGAGTATTGGCAAAATGATGCAGAGTTTCTGTTGTTTGTGAAAGATCAAGCAGGCGGTAAAGGTTTTCGACAGAATTAAGCATGTTATAGAACTGTCCTGTCATTTTCTGGATTCCATTTGTAAAGGCGTCTGCATGCACAAGCTTGTCCTGACTGTTATAGTAAATATCATCATTATTTTTAAGCGGAACGCAGCCACAGGATTGTTTATACAAAGGAATAACCGGAATATGTGTAACTGCCGGAATTTCAAGCCTTTCAAGTTTTTTATATGCAAGCTCCGCAGCAATTCTTCCCTGTTCATAGATATTCTGGCTCATGGTAGAAAGGCGGGGTGTTGATTGTGCTGCATAAGTTGAGTCATCAAAGCCTATGATTTTTAATTCTTCAGGGACCTTTACTCCTATGCTCATAAAATACTGTTGACAGCCCAGGGCCATAAGGTCATTGGCACAAAGAATTGCATCAAAATTAAGGTTTTCCTTTTTTGGATACTTTTTTGCCATTACTGCTTTTGCCCGGTTCATTGCAAAATCGCCTTCGAAAACAAGATTTTCATCAAAAATGAGCTTGTGTTTGTGCAGGGCATTTTTGTAGGCTTCAAAACGCATCATGGATTCGCAGGAACCTGTCCTGTTTGCAGAAAGGAAGGCGATTTTTTTGCAGCCATGTTTATTTTTTAAGTGTTCAACAGCGTTATCGTAAACGGATTTGCATTCTGTTTCTATATAACAGGAATCTGGAAGCTTTAGATCTGCTCCAACAGAAATAATGGGTTTTTCTTTATACAGCTTAAGGATTTTTCCAAGATGGTCTGTTGAGATTGTTGAAGAGTATGAGCCGGTTATTACAATTACAAGGTCGATATCGGTGGCAAAAAGCAGACTTAAACTGTTCCAGCTCTGATATTCATAATTGCCGGAATCAGTTCGCGGGTCTTTAGTCTGTGCAACGAAAAACTGAACATCCTGCTTATCCTTAAAGTATGAGAATATGCCATTCAATACCTCCAGCGCATACTCAACCGTCAAAGCATGTACAAGCACCCCGATTTTTTTCATGGTATATATTATATATGATATCACAAAATATATCCATTCAAATATAAAAAAATAACTCACAGCGAATATATGAGCCACATTATAATTTATGAATTCAATAAGCGGGTCCCAGCGACGGAAAAAAAAGCAAGGTATCCCCCGGCAGCCGTGCGACGTCCGGCATAAATGCGGCCGTCCCACTGCCGGTCCCCCCTTACTTTCTTTTTCCTGCGTCCCGCATATTTCTCCAATAATTATAATGCGGAATGCCTATATATAGAGTAACGATTTTTATTATTCCCGTATGTAATTATATGTTATATCCCTAAATAATATATACTATGAAAAACAAGAACCCCGGAAGGAACTAAATATTAAATGTTTACATGTGAAAAAAAATAGCGGAGCCGAATTCCAGCTTACAAAAATGCTCTACACTGCTGCCGCGTGAGCGGCAACGTATATAGTCAAGGCAGTGTAGCGCATAGGGGGTGAACCCCCGGTTTTGGAAGATGGAAATCGGCGGGAGCTATTTTTTTTCTATATGCACGCACGTAAATTCATTCCTTTCAGGAGGCACTTTTTTTGCTTATTGAATTTTTCAGGGATATAACATATAATTAAGTCATTGAGTCAGATGCCCTTCAAGTATCTTTCGCAAAACCCCGTCAGAGCAGGAATGCAGCAGCGGTATGCGGAATGAACTGTGATTGGGATTATCTGGCTCTTTTTTTTGTTACATTTTATTTTGTTTTGTGCTATAATGTTTCTATGAATGAAAACACGACCGTAACTGAAGCAGCTGTACAGGAATCTATGCAGGAAATCTGTCATATCCTTACAAGCTCGGACGAAAAGCTGGCATACGACTTTATTGAATGCCTTTTCACCCCGGCAGAACGCAGGGATATTGCAAACAGATGGCTTCTTGTAAAAGAAATTGATAAAGGAACTACTCAGCGTGAAATTGCAAGAAAGTTTGGAATGTCTTTGTGCAAGATTACACGCGGTTCTAAAGAGCTTGCAAAGCCTGACAGTGCATTCAGAAAAATTCTTGATTCTCAGAAAAAGTAAAAATTCTCAAAAAATTTGGTGGCAGCTATGAACGACAAACTGTTTTTTAATCGTCCTCCAGAAAAGTGGGAGGAGTTTCTGCCACTTGGAAACGGCAGACTTGGTGCAATGGTAAAGGCATCACCCTGTAATGAGGTGCTTCAGCTGAATGAAGAAGGCATCTGGTCTGGTGGCCCACAGGACAGGTCTAATCCCGATACAAAAAAATACCTTGAAAAAATCCGTTCACTTGTAAAAGAGGGACGTGTGCTCGAAGCACAGTCGCTTGGGTTTGAAGCAATGAGCGGAACAAGCTTTAATGAGCGCGCATATCAGACAGCAGGCGAGTTTCATGTTGATTTTTTCTCTCCTAAAAACAATGGGCTTGCATGCGGTTGGCCTTTACAGCATAAAGCAGATGAAAAGAGTCTTGAAAACTATAAAAGCGAGCTCTTTCTGGATCAGGCCTGCACAGTCGTAACCTATAAAGATGATGAAGGGGTTGAATTTACACGCCGTACCTGGATTAGTGCCGTAGATGATATGATTTTTATGCATGTTACCGCGAGCGCTCCTGGAAAAATCAATTACTGCGCATATCTTGATCGCGGAATCTGGTGCAACAATTTAAGCGTTTCTGACGGAGCAATCTTTCTTGAAGACAGTCACGGAATCCCTTTTTGCGTAGGAGCAGGGGCAGTAGCACAAGGCGGAAAAAGCGGTACTCGTGGTGTATGCCTTTACGGAGCTTCGTGTGATGAAGTTCTGTTCTATATTGATATCCAGTCTATGCGCTGGAACAAAAAGTGGAATGACAAACCGGTTACTCCAAAAAAGTTTAATAAGCTTGCTCAAAAAAATGTCTGGACGGTTGAGTGTAAAAAAAATCTGCAGGAAATAAAAGCACGCATAAATAAAGTTGGACTTTCTGTTGCTGCCGAAGATTTTTTTGGCTGGCATCTTATTGAATATAAAAATTATTGGGACCGTGTGAATGTGCAAATCGGCGAGGAGGCCCTTCGACAGGCTCAGAGACCGCAGGGGGAAATCCCAACTCCGGATCTTCTCAAATCTGCAAGTTCGTCTAATACGGCGTTAGTTAATCAATATATAAATTTCTCACGCTATCTTTTAATATCAGGCAGTCGAACACCGGGCCTGCTTCCATTAACTTTGCAGGGACTTTGGAACGGCTCAATGGAACCTCCGTGGCAGAGTAAATATACAATCAATATAAATGCGCAGATGAATTACTGGCCTGTAAATATGGCAGCCTTGAGTGAATGTGAGCTTCCTTTGTTTGAGCTTTTGGAACGTGCATATCCTAACGGGAAATATATGGCTCAAAGAATGTATGGCTGCCGTGGTTATATGCTTCATCATAATACTGATTATTGGGGAGATGCTGCTCCTCAAGATGCATGGCTTCCTGCAACTTACTGGACTTTAGGTGCGGCCTGGCTTGCAACTCATATCATAGAACATTTCGAATACACAATGGATAAGGCCTTCCTGCAAAAATATTATTATCTCATGCACGAAGCGGCATTATTCTTTGTTGATTTCCTTGTTCCTACAGATCAGAACGCTCCAGATGGAAAGCCTTATCTTGTAATTAATCCAAGTCTTTCGCCGGAAAATTCTTATGTTACAAAAACGGGTGAAGCCGGAACTTTTTGCGAAGGCTGTCAGATGGATAACATGATTTTGGAGCATCTTTTAACCGGCTGTAAAAAGGCTCGTGAAGTTCTTGGTCAAAACTGCACCAACAAAAAATCACATGCTTACGCTCAAGCTGATTTTGATTCTTTTGATTACATACTTGCTCATCTTAAAAAGCCAGCTCTTAATGCCGACGGCTCTTTAATGGAATGGAACCGTGAAGTAGAAGAAGTTGAACCTGGACACAGACATATCTCTCATCTTTACGGACTTTTCCCTGGGCACTCAATTACTGTAGAAAAAACTCCGGAGCTTGCACAGGCTGCAAAAAAGACTTTGCAAAAGCGTCTTGAAAATGGCGGCGGTCACACAGGCTGGAGTCAGTCATGGATTATAAATTTCCGTGCGCAGTTAGAGCAGGGTAATGAAGCACTTGAATCTCTTGTAAAGCTTTTTACTCATTCAACGCTGCCTAATCTTTTAGATAATCATCCCCCATTCCAGATTGACGGAAACTTTGGAAGTCTTGCAGCAGTATACAGAATGCTTGTTCAAAGTGATTTTGATGAGAAAGGTAATGTAATTGTAAAATTGCTCCCGGCCCTCCCGAAAGAAAAAGCCTGGCAGAGTGGATCTGTTCGAGGTCTTGCAATTAAAGGCGACTGGACAATTGATTTTGAATGGCAGAACGGAAAGATTGTTAGTCAGGAACTGCATCCTGGAAAGAATGCAATTCCTGAACAAAAAATTACATGGATCCCTTCATCTCAAGCTTGATGAGGTTGTTCATTTCTACAGCGTATTCAAGTGGCAATTCCTTGCTTACAGGATTTGCGAATCCACTTACTATCATGCTGCGGGCGTCGTCTTCTGGAATGCCTCGAGACATTAAATAGAAAATGGCGTCGTTCGAAATGCGTCCAATTTTTGCTTCGTGTCCAACATCGCATTCATCAGTTTTTATAACCATTGCAGGAATTGTGTCTGAACGGCTGATGTCATCGAGCATAAGGCTTTCGCAGGATACGCTTGTTTTACTGCCCTTTGCATTTTTGTCTATATAAACTGCGGAACGGTAAATGCTTACACCACCGCCCTTAGAAATTGACTTTGTAGAAATTAAGCTTGTTGTTTCCGGGGCAAGGTGAACCATTTTTGCACCTGTATCAAGCTCCTGACCGGCACCTGCAAATGTAATACCTGTAAACTCAGATTTTGCACCGCGACCAACTAAATCACTTTCTGGATACAAATATGAAACGTGGCTTCCGAACGAACCGCTTACCCATTCAATTGAACCGCCTTCTTCGACCTTTGCACGCTTTGTATTAAGGTTGTACATATTCTTAGACCAGTTTTCTATAGTAGAGTAGCGCAGGTGTGCTCCCTTCTTTACAAAAAGCTCTACGGCACCTGCGTGTAAGTTTGCCTCGTTATATTTTGGAGCAGAACAGCCTTCAATAAAATGAAGGTCTGCACCTTCGTCAACAATAATCAGTGTGTGTTCAAATTGTCCCGCCCCTCGAGCATTCAAACGGAAATAAGACTGAAGCGGGAACGAAAGATGCACTCCCTTTGGAACATATACAAACGAACCACCAGACCAAACTGCGCCATGAAGTGCTGCAAACTTGTGATCGCGTGGGGTGATGAGGGTCATAAAATATTCCTGAACCATTGGACCCCATTCTTCGCTCTTCAAGGCCTCTTCAAAACCAAGGTAGATTACTCCCTGCTTTGCAACCTCTTCCTGTACGTTATGATAAACAAGTTCACTGTCGTACTGTGCCCCAACGCCTGCAAGAGATTTTCGTTCTGCCTCCGGGATTCCAAGCTTTTCAAAGGTCTCTTTTATGTCGTCTGGAACGTCTTCCCATTTACCGCTCATCTGAGTTTTTGGGCGAACGTATGTTGCAATGTTATCTATGTTGAGTCCGTCAATCGAAGGTCCCCATTTTGGAACCTTAAGCTGATTATAAAGCTCCAGAGACTTAAGGCGGAACTCGCGCATCCACTGAGGGTCGCCTTTTTCTTCTGAGATTTTCTGTACAATTTCCGGAGTAAGTCCGCTTTCAATACGGTAAAAATCCTTTTCGGATTCTGCATAGCGGAAATCATAGAACTCGCGGTTTATATCTTGTATGTCTAATTTTTCTTCCATAATTTATTTAATGAACTCTTCAAATCCTTTTTCATTGATCTGCTTGAACAGCTGACCATCACCAGTCTTAACAATGTGGCCCTTTACGATGATGTGAGTTTTATCAATATCAAGGCCTTCCAAAAGCTTTGTTGTATGTGTGATTATAAGAAGAGATCCGTTTGTGAGCTTGCGGTATTCGGCAATTCCTTTTGCAACTACGCGAACAGCATCAACATCAAGACCAGAATCTGTTTCATCAAGAATTGCAAAGGCAGGCTTAAGCATAAGCAGCTGAAGAATTTCTGCCTTTTTACGTTCACCACCAGAAAAACCTACGTTAAGGTCTCTCTTAGCATATTCAGGCTTCATGTCGAGCAGCTCCATACAACGCTGAAGCTCCTTCTGGAAATGGAAAAGCTTTACATGCTCGCCTGTAATCTGCTGAATTGCAGAACGGATGAATGCTTCGAGCGAAATGCCAGGGATTTCAAGAGGCTGCTGGAAGGACATAAACATTCCAAGACGGGCACGCTTATCGGCACTTTCTTCAGTGATATCTGTATCCTTAAAAACAATCTTTCCGCCGGTAATTTTATATACAGGGTTTCCCATGAGAGTATTTCCAAGCGAAGATTTTCCGGCTCCGTTTGGTCCCATAAGAGCATGAATTTCGCCCTGTCCAATTTGTATATTCAGGTCGTTGAGAATCTGTTTTCCGTCCTCAAGTCCCGCATTTAAGTTTGTAACGTCTAACAACATACCTATAATATAGTGAAAAAAGGGGGTGTTTACAACCGGTATTTAGTAGTATAATGAAATTATGAATCATAAGAGTTTTGTATTTTTTGACTGTGAATGCGCTAATGTTTTTGACGGCGTTGGAAAAATCTGTTCCCTTGGATATGTTATTTGCGATGATGACCTTAATATTATAGAAAGCGAAGATGTCGTTATGAATCCTGAGTGTGATTTTGACTGGTATCTTTTTAGTGGGAAAGGGGAGTGCAAGCTTGCCTATTCAAAAGATTATTTCCGCTCTAAACCAAATTTTGAAGCATATTACAAAGATATAAAAAAGCTTTTTACTACAGGAAACCGCTACATTGCAGGCTTTGCCGTAAGTAATGACCTTGGTTTTGTAAATAATGCCTGCGAACGTTACAATACGCCTTATATTCAATTCCGTGCCTTTGACCTTGAACGCTATCTTGAACGTAAATATGAACGAAAACAAAAGCTCAGTGAATGGGCAGAAGAGTTTGGGGTTGATGTTTCAAAATATCAGAGTCACAAATCAGAAGATGATGCAATTATGACTATGCTTTGTCTTAAAGCAGAATGTGAACGTACCGGCCAGAACGTAGAAGAAATCTTGAGCCAGAAAAAGGATTGTTTTGTTTCGAACGAACAGATTCTTGAACAGGCCGAAGAACGTGCTTACCGCCGCGAAGTTACCGAAAAAATCAAACGTCTTTACAATAAAAAATCGCCAATGCCTCGTTTTAAAAGTGTGTTGGGTTACCGCTTTGAGCTTGACCGCAAGGTTATGCACGATGTTGATGAAGCTTTTGAGCTTGTAAAACGCATCTACGAAAACGGCGGAATGGTTTGCGAGCGCATTACAGGTCGCCTTCCTGCCGGCGAAAAAGCCTATTCTGTTTTCAAAAAGGTTCCCGAAAATCCTCATTTTCTTAAAAAACTGCAGGAACGCGGGGTTTCGACTATGAGCCTTGACGAACTTGAAGGAATGTTGAAGTAAAACTCATCACTGTCCCTGCTTACTAGCAAAAATTCCGTTTTTATGATAATCTCTCCCTTACAACTAAAAAAACGCGTAGGAAGGCACATTCCCTGTGAACCGACTCCGCGAAAAATCACAAAACGGCCCACGCCAGAGTCGTAAGGAGATAAAAATGGCAAATAACGAAAAAGACACACACGCATGTACCTTGGACAAAATCATCAGCTTGTGTAAGAGACGAGGCTTTGTTTATCAGGCTTCTGAAATTTATGGAGGCCAGGCAGGTGCATGGGACTACGGTCCGCTTGGTGTAGAATTCAAAAGAAATATTCAGAATGAATGGTGGCACTACATGACTCAGCTTCATGATGATGTAGTTGGTCTTGATTCTGCAATCTTCCAGCATCACACAACATGGAAGGCTTCTGGTCACGTTGATCACTTCTCTGATCCAATGGTTGACTGTATTGAATGTAATGCACGCCACCGCGCAGATAAATTAATCGAAGACTTTGTTGCAGCTAATCCAGATGTAAATCCTGGAAAGCCTGTAGACACAATGACACACGATGAAATGAAAGCTTTCATCGATGCAAACATCAACTGTCCTACTTGTGGAAGCAAAAACCGCAAGTATACTGCTGTTCGCGAATTCAACCTTATGTTCAAAACATATCAGGGACCAAT
>JBGVAV010000077.1:0-15750 GCA_045224915.1 Treponema sp. | reverse complement strand
GCCTTACAGCTTCCAGTCGTGTTTCATAACTGAATACTCTTTGCATAACATCCTCCAAAAAGTGTCTAGCTTTTTGGGTTCAGTTCAGCGACCCGAACGAAGTGAGGGGACCGCCCGAATTTCTATTTTTTTTCACTTTTTTTTAAAAATTTTCATTTTTTTTCTCAAATTTTTGTAAGAAGTCCATTTTTAATTCCATATTAACTGTAGGAAAATTTATTCTACAAAAATGGACGAGGTACTATGAAAATTTATTCGTTTTCTCCCTTTGGGTATGAAGGGGCGCTTGTTACTGTTGAGGTTGATTTGCGCAGGGGGATTCCTGCTGTTGATCTGGTTGGGCTGGCTGATAGTGCGGTGAAGGAGGCCCGTGAACGCATGCATGCCGCTATCAGGAATTCGGGATTTATGTTTCCGCCGGAACGTGTGCTTATTTCGCTGTCGCCTGCTGATTTACGTAAAGAAGGCGCGGGCTTTGATTTACCGATTGCGCTTGGGGTTCTGGGGGCGAGTGCTGAGGCTTCTAATATGGCTGACTTTTTGCCTGATCCGATTCTGGTGATGGGAGAGCTTGAGCTTTCTGGAAAAGTGCGTGCTGTAAAGGGTGTGCATGCGGCTGTTGCAACTGCGGCGGCCTGTGGAATTATGAGATGCATTGTTCCTGCTCAGAATGCTGATGAAGCGATGGAGGTTACTGGGGTTCGGGTTTATGGTGCTGATACTCTGGAGAATGCGTTCAGGGCTTTGAGTGATCCGACTTTTTTTATGAACAGGAATATCGGGCGAGGGGCTGCAGATATTCCTCCAGGTTGCGAAGAAAAAGACGGCGTTTTTTTTCCTAAAATGCAGGAGGGGTTTGAATATGCAGAAATTACGGGGCAAAGGGAGCTTGTTCGTGGGCTGCAGATTGCGGCAGCGGGTGGACATAACCTTTTAGCGGTTGGGGCTCCGGGGTGTGGAAAGACTATGGCTATTCAAAAGTTTCCGGCTATTAATCCTGTGCTCACTATGGAAGAGGCGCAGTCTGTCACGAGGATCTGGTCGCTTGCGGGACTCATAAAACCTAATACGCCTATGATTCGGATTCCTCCATTCAGGATTCCTCATCAAACTGCGAGCATTGAAGGTATTTGTGGAGGTGGGCCAAACTGCAGGCCTGGAGAAATTTCTCTGGCTCACAACGGGGTTCTTTTTCTTGATGAAGCGGCTGAGTTCAGAAGCTCTGTTTTGCAGATGCTCAGGGTGCCGCTTGAAAGTGAAACTATTACTTTGAGTCGCGCTGGAAGAAGTACCACTTACCCGGCAAAGTTTCAGCTTTTGATGGCGGCTAATCCATGTCCCTGCGGGAACTATGGCTCCAAAACAAAAATCTGTCTTTGCAGCGGAAAATCGATTGACCTGTACTGGAAAAAGTTTTCTGCACCATTGCTCGACCGTGTTGATTTACGTGTGTTTGTAGAAAATCAGTCTGAAGGGGCAGAATCTGTTGAACAGCGAAAGGATCTGGTCACCACAGAAGAGATTCGCGAAGGAATTGCCAGAGCCGTAAAGATTCAACGAAAAAGGCAGGGCGCCAAAAATGCGCGTCTAACGCCTCAGGAAATCCAGGATTTTTGCCCTCTTGAAAAAGATGTCCACGATGTTCTGGATAAAGCCATTTTACGCTACGGCTTCTCCCCCCGCGCCATAAGCAGCTGCATAAAAGTAGCCCGAACCATCGCAGATATTGCAGGCTCCGAAAAAATCGCCGCCCCGCACATAACCGAAGCCATAGAGTTCCACAAACTCTGCGCAAATATGCGGTTGGAATTATAGAATGACACCGAGCGCGTATTCACCAATGTTATACAGGAGGGTTGCTTCACCAATGTATACTGGAAAGAGACTTGAACTTGCCGTAAATCGAAAAACCGTTAAAAAATGAGCGCGCCAGCGGTCATTTTAGGTTCATCGATACTCGGCACCGAGCGAGATTTATCGAGCGAGCGCAAGGGCTCGTCCCCGAGCGGAGTTCAGTCGAACACACACAGAGGGCGTGGTTAAATAAAAAAGCTCTCCCCTTCAAAGAGAGAGCGTAAATACCGGAGAAGAGACTTGAACTCTTACACGATTGCTCGCAACAGATTTTGAGTCTGTCGTGTCTACCATTCCACCACTCCGGCGTAAGTAGACAAAATATAACAAAAAAACGGGGGTTTTTCAAGTGTTTGATGCTTGTTATAATAATTATGTGAAAATAAACGTGCACACGTTTGAAGGAACGGAACCGGAGTTTGTACTCAAGACAGTTTTTGGATACGACTCCTTCCGACAGAATCAAAAGAAAATAATTCAAAGCCTACTCAGCGGCAAAGACACACTTGCCATAATGCCAACCGGTGGCGGAAAGTCTATCTGCTATCAGATTCCGGCGCTCATTTTTGAAGGTGTAACTGTCATTGTTTCTCCGCTCATTTCGCTCATGCAGGATCAGGTGTCTTCTCTGGAAACTGCAGGCATTCATTCTGTCTTTTTGAACAGTTCCCTCAGCTGGGACGACTATAAAAAATCAATGGACGAAATTCGTGCCGGCCAGGTAAAAATGATTTACGTTTCACCGGAAGGATTGTCTACAGAAAGAATCCGTACTCTGCTTGCGTCGCCAGAAATAAAAGTAAACTGCATCACAATTGATGAGGCGCACTGCGTTTCTCAATGGGGTCATGATTTCAGACCGGATTATATGGAAATAGGTGCCTTCCGCGCGTTGTTTCCTGATGCAGTTATGATTGCACTTACCGCGACAGCAACAGAAAATGTCCGCAAGGATATTATCAAAAATCTGAAGCTCAAAAAACCGGAGATTTTTATTTCCAGCTTTAACCGTGAAAATATTTTCTTACAAGTTGCTCCTAAAAAGAATGCACTCGACCAGATTGTTCAGTGTATAAAGGACTACGACGGCGAAAGCGGCATTATTTACTGTAATTCAAGGCGTGCGGTAGACCAGCTTGCACAGGCGCTCATTGATCTTGGGTTTTCTGCAATCAATTATCACGCAGGACTCAACGACGATATGCGGGCAAAAAATCAGGATGATTTTGTAAAAGGCAAGGTTTTGATTGTTGTTGCAACAATTGCCTTTGGAATGGGAATCAATAAACCGGATGTTCGTTTTGTAATTAACTACGACCTTCCAAAATCACTTGAGGAATACTATCAGGAAATTGGGCGAGCCGGACGAGACGGACTTCCTGCCACTGCCCTGCTGCTTTATTCTGCCGGCGACATTAACAAAGTTCGATTCTTTTTTGAAAGCTCCTCAGACCCGCGCAAAGCAGAAGCAAGACTCCAGGGCATGATTAATTTTGCAACAGCGGTTTCGTGCAGACGACGCATTCTTCTTGGATATTTTGGAGAAGCTTACGACCCTAAAAAATCAAACAAAGACTGCTGCTGTGACATTTGCGCAGGTGGAGAGATTCCGGAAATTGACGTAACCGTGATGGTACAGAAATTGCTCTGCTGTATAATCCGAACTCAGGAACGCTTTGGTTCAACTTATGTAATTGACGTGCTTTTGGGTTCGCGCCAGAAACGAATTGTAGATAACGGTCACAACATGATTTCTACCTGGGGTATTGGCCGCGAACTTTGCAAGGAAGACTGGTTTACACTTATTGATTTGTGTATTGCAGCAGGCCTCATTACAAAATACGGCGAATACAATATTCTTCAGATTACAGAAGACGGATACTCTGTTTTGTCTACGCGTGAAAAAATTATGCTGCCACTTAGAATTACTTCGGCTGGCGGAGCAGACGCACGGGATATTGAGGGTGCAGGCAGTGGTATGATGTTCCCAAAACCAGGAGCCGAAAAACCAGCCTTTATTGTTCATAAAAAAGCAGACGGCCGCAAAGTAATTGCAGAAAAACCCGGAGCCGATGATGAAACCGGCGAAAAAATAATTACAGAACTAAAAGCCTGGCGCCGACGCAAAGCCGATGACATGAACGTTCCCCCATACATCATTTTTGGCGACAAAACCCTATACGACCTTGCCGCCAAAAAACCAACCGACAAACAATCCCTCTTTGGCATCTACGGCATAGGCGAAGCCAAAGTCGAACAGTTCGGCAAATCAATCATCGCAGTGATTCAGGATGTATTGGGAACCCAGTAAAACTCCCCTACTCCCTTACCTCAACAACGCGAATGGCGAAGGTGTCGTCGGCAATGCAGATTTCACCGACGGCTGCCAGTTTGCCGGAGCGGAGGATTTGGGTGAACTCACCGGCACGCTGTTTTAGGATGATGTAGGAACCCTGGTGAAGGGCAGCGATTTCCTGTTTGGTTAGGGCGGTGCTGCCAAGCTGGACGGAAATGTAATCGTTTTCGTCGTAGACAATTTCGTTGAGCTGGGTGGTCTCGGCAATTTCGATTCCGAACCGGTCGTCAATTGCAACTGTTTTTCCTGTGTGGATTACGCGGTTTTCAAAAACTACGTTCAGGCCCTCTGTTTCTTTTTTATCAAGAATGAGGATGGTACCCGGCTCAAGCTCAACATTCTCCGGGCGGAAGCGGCCGAATTCTACAAAAACATTATCAGGCAGCTCACGGCTTTTAATGTTCGAAAGATTCTGGAATTTGATTTTTCCACCGCTTGTATTGTTGTTGATGTTAAAGCCAAAGTAGCCGTTCATCAAAAGTGTTTCGATTATTCCGTCGCTGAACTGAATGTTTATCCAGCCTTCAACATCGGCAACCTTTCCCTTAAGTCCAAGCAGAAGCATCATGCGGTTTTCTTCCTGGCGTGAATTATTGGCAGTTGCAGCGGCTACAGACTTTTCAAACGGAAACAGTTTTTCAATATTGATTTTTTCTTCTGTCTGCTTTGAAATATTTTGTGCAAGAAGATTATAAATAGTTTTCAAAAAATAGTTCTTAAAAACATCAAGATCAAAGTCAGTTATGATATCGTATTTGGTAGAATCCTGTTTTAAAAGAGCCTTTGCAAGCTGAGGATCAATTTCAATCGTAAAGCCGTTGTTCAGAAAATCAAAATCGTAGAAAAAGCATTTTCTTGGAATTGAACGAAGAAATTCTATATTAGTAAGCTCATCAACATTGTCATCAACAAATCCTGTGCGGTCACCAAGAATAGAAGTAAATTCATTATTCATTGCCTGACAGATATCTTCGCCAAGCATCCAAAGCTCTCGCATCATATAACGAGGGTAACGGTCAGGCTGGCGGAAATTATAATCCTTGATTTTCTTTCCGCTCACATCCTGACTGAACGGAATTTCTCCATTCATAATAGATTCAACTTCTACACCAAAAACTTCGGCCAGCTTTGGAAGCACAGATACATCGGGACAGCCATCACCTCGTTCCCATTTTGAAACAGCCTTATCGCTGACATTACATTTTTCTGCCAGTTCCTTTTGGGTAAGCCCCTTGCGGCTTCTGAGTTCATAAATCAAAAGTCCTGTCTTTTCTGCATTCATAGTGTTCTCCTTGAAATAGTTTTTCTGCTGGCCAGCATCCATGATAACTATAGCACACTATTTTTCACCTGTAACCCGACAGATAGTTTACCAGAGTAGAATTTTGGGTAGAATTTATTCCAGATTCTTTAAAACGAACTTTCCCTTTACCAGCCAGGCAAAACCGAAGAATAAGAGAAGAAGTGCTTCAGCAATCATTACTATCCAACCGGGAATTGGGAGACCAAAAAATTCGAGTATTTTTAAGAGCAAGAAAATACTCAGTATAACAATCATAGAATAAGAACAGAATCTATAAATCTTATTTTTCTTTTCGTTGGAGCCGCGGGTGAAAAGCCAGCCTATGTTATAAGACAGGAACACAAAAAGGAGCAGCGCGCAGATTGAATGAATGACATTTGAAACAGCAACCGGGAGCTGGAAAAATCCGACATAAGGATAATCATAAGGTCCCTTGCATGGAAAAAGAACTACGCCCATGGCAAAAATACCGGAAATGATATTTATTACGGTATCGATTGTGTCATAAGATCTGTAGCAGATTAAAAATATTGCGCTGGCACCCAGAATAATTGAAAGGGCCGGACTTATATAATAAGTTGCGCTGATTGACCACCACCAGCCGTGTACTTTGTTCCTTACAAAAAGGCCGCTGAATATGCTGATAAAGGGCAGCATCATTCCCAAAAGACCAAGAACGTTTCTGTGAAGCAGGCTGCTTCTTACTTTTTCAATTACTTTTTCATCCATTTTTTTACTCCTGTATATTTTTCTTACGGTTTTTTAGTTTTTCGTTAATCTTTTTTGCCTCGTTAAAATCAAGAAGGTAAACAAGGGCGTCAACAAGGAAATAAACCAGTATGAACATTCCTTCCATGAGCGCAATCGAAGGCCAATTCTTTTGCATCCAGCCGAGCTTTAAGGCTACAAAGAAAAGCACTGCATTTATCATTAAAAAATAAATTGCTTTAAGCAGCAAGAGCAGTTTGTTTGTCATGTTCTTCTTAATATAAAAAATTCCGAACCCTGCTCCAGACACAATGCCGATTAAAAGAACACCCCAGATATCTGTTATGCTCCAGCGGATATTTTTATCATCTGAAAAAATCAATATAAACACCGTGGCTATCATAAAAACGAGGGTAACAACGCGCGTGCAGATATTTATCATTATTGAAATCATTTCTTTATTTCTTTCTGAAGAACTCATAAGCCTAACAACTCCTTTAATGTGTTTAAGTAATTTCTGGAAATCATAACCTTATAGCCGTTTTCTAAGACAGCTTCAAAACGTCCGCCAAAAACTGGTGCAAGACTGTCGATTTTATCGAGGTTTACAATTACTGCTTTGTTTGCCCTGAAGAAGGTACTCGCAGGAAGCTCTTCTTCCAGCTGATACAGCTTTGATTTTGTTTCATAAACAGAATCTTTTGTGTAAGCAAAAACTGTATCATCAACTGATTCAAAATACAGAACGTCGCCAGGTTCAACAAAAACAATTTTGGAGTCTTTGTAAAAAGACATTTTGCCTTTGCCGGTTTTGAACTGATTTATGAGCTTGGTCATATTATCATCAAGATAGTCGCATTTTACGATTATCTCGTCTTCTTCGCCCGCCTGTTTTTCTAAAATGGTAATTTTCATTTTTTGTCCTTAATTTAATTCTACCATCTTTTTGGCTTCTTGCAATACAAGATTTGCCTGAGTTTCTTTTCCGCAGGAGTTATAGCATTCATAGGCCATAACATAACAATAGGCTTTGAGATTTGTGTCCGTTGTAAGTGAAACTATTCGCATAAAATCTTCGGCACCAGTTTCTGCTTTTCCAAAAACCTGCTCAGGAATCGATGCGCTTACAGAACCTCTGTTCATAAGAACATCAATTTCTCCTTCCTGACCGGCGGCAAGCTCTGCGGCTTTATCAAGATAATCAAAGGCTTCGTTTACAAGGGCAACTGCTTTTACTACAGAAGACTCTCCGCCCTTCATTGCAAGGAAAGAACCATAGTAGGCCATGCTCACAAAATCATCCGGATTGTCAGCGAGTTTTTGTTTGTAGAGGGCAAGACCTTCGTCTGTTGATGAAGGCATTTGCATCTGCATCTGCGGGCTAAGATTTTCTGCATAAGTCTTTTTTACCTGTTCAATAAAGGCTTTGTTTTTTTCTTCTTCGTTTTTTGATTTTTTGCGGGCGGTCATGGAGACTTCTACAGGTGTGAGTTTTGCTTTTTCAAAGGTTTCGCTGTTCCAGGAAGCCAGTACTTCATTTGGGCCGACAATATCATAAACAGGAGGAACAAGATTATTAAACTCTTTTGAATTTTTCATTCCACCGTGAGCCATTGCGGGCTTTTTCTCCAGAGGCATAAAACCTCCGCGATCAAACTGAGAATAGGCGCCTGTCAAAACATAATGCCAGGTTTTTCGTGCTCCAAGGATTTTTTGGATTCGTTTATCTCCTAAAGGAATGCGCACTTTTATTTGCGAGCCCTTGTTCATATTGTAATATTCTGTGTTGCAGATACAGTCGCCGTTGCTGTCGTAAAGCTTTGCGTGGTTTGAACAAATCCAGAGAGCAAAATCCCAGGGATGTTCCTCATCAAAGCAAACCTTTTCTGCTGAATCAAAAAGGGGTTCGGTACTTCCACCTTCGATATTATCTGCATCAATATAAATCATGATATTGCGAACATCAGCGGGACCACTTTTATATTCTAACACAAGCTGCCAGTATTCAGACGACTGCTGCCAGCGGGCATTTATTACAGGTTCATGAACTGTATAGCGCACAAGATCAAGAGATCCTTCTGAAAAACTTTTGTTCAACGGATAACGAAGTTCAAGCTTTTCGCCTGCTCCCTTGTCGTCGTTCATTTCATCCATAAAATCTGCACAGACAAGGCCTCCTGTAAATGACGGGTCTACATGCAGAAAGTTTCCTATAAAATTTGAAGGAACCGATGAACATATAAAAAACAGGGAAACTCCAAAAAAGCATGTGAAAACAGTCCTTGCAACAGTCCACTTATATCTGATATTTGTTAGTACAGCCTTACTCATTTTGCACCTCCAAAAATTCCTGCAAGAAGATTCAGTGATTTAATCATAAAATCTGACGACATGATTACAGCAAAGGTAAAAGCCGCAAAACGGAAAAGCTGTGCCGGATGTAATAGCTCCTGAAAAATGCGGCCCGCAGCAGTTTTTGGCTTTGCCTGATTGTGACCGCAGCCACATGTTTTTTTACTAAAACGCAGACTGTATGTGATTGCTTTTTGTGGACAAGCCGCTACACACTCTCCACACTTGGCGCAGGTTAATTCAGGATGACCTTTTTTATCCTGAATTGTCTTAATGTCAATTGCGCTGAAGGGACAGGTAGAAGCACACTTCATACAACCGGTACATTTTGTGATATCAATTTTCATCTGAAACAAACTGAAGCGGTCTGTCAAAGATGCAAATGCTCCAAAGGGACAAAGCGTGCTGCACTGTGTTCTCTTTTTTGTAAGAATTGGAAGCACAACTACAAGGCCCAGGAAGAGCCCTATAAACATTACTGTCGCTATCAAACTTGGAATAGAATTAATCGGACTGAATTCAGTTACAAGCTTAAAGGGGCAGAACCACTCGCAGTAAATACAGGCAAGCTCACACAAGGATGCAAGAATTATAAAAAACAAAAATCCAAAATGAAATTCACGAAGCTCTTTATTTTTTGGAAGGAGCTTAAGGCGCTGTTTTTTTGCCACATGAGAAAAGCCTTCTTCCCAGCCGCCATAAAAACAAACCCAGCTGCACCAGCCACGACCGAGTGTAAGTGTACAGACAAGCCAGATTAAAATCATACTTGCAACTGCCGCATAGTGCCCCGCAATACGTGCCGGAAAAATTATATTTTTTGTAACAAGCAGAGGAAGGAGAACCTGAGGAATTGCAATATGACAGAACGGGAGCTCTGAGTTACTCAAGGCCTGACTTGTAATTGCCATGCTGCCACGCTCACTGTATAAATCAGAAATGAAAGCTATACAAAATCCAACTGCAAAAACTGTCTGAAAGATACGGCGGTAAATTACTCCACTGCCCATTTTTTTGTGCTCAGAAAAAGTCATTCTTACAAAAAGGAACATGAGAAAAAGAGCGTACACAATAGATGCAACAGAAAAATTATGCATCAGAACAACAAAGAAAAAAATTATAAATACCATCATACAGGATAAAATCAAACTGGAAATCATACCACGCTCCTTATCCAAAAATCAGGGGAATCAATCCCAGAAAAATCATAAAATAAATGCTAACACAAACCTGTGTTACTCTTGCTACCTTCTTAATTGCAGGAAGTCTTTTTGCTACACACGGAATGCCAAATAGCGGAATAAAAAACGGCAACGTTCCGATGTAAAAAAAGATAAAATAGAAAAAGCCTGAAATACCATTGCCGCCAAAAACAGAACGCACAATTGCTGTCCAAAGCGGTGGACAAACATGAAGGCCTACAGCAAGCCCTGCGCAAATTGAAGTTACCCAGTCGTTTCCTATTCGTCGAAGCTTTGGAAGGCGACAGCCGTCACTACAGCCCCAGGGAAACTTTATTCCAAGAGAATTAAGGAGCAGAGAAAGTCCGCATAAAAGATATGCATAAACAGAAAGCTTGTGTGTAAGAACGGGATCCATAAACTCATTAACTAAAAGTCCCATAGCAGCAAAAGCCGCGCCAAGAATAAAATATGTTACAAGCCTGCCGCCAAGGAATGCGCCAATAAGACCTGAGTTTCTTTTGTAGCTTACCTTTTCTGTGCCGAACAAAAATGGAATCAAAACAGGCGCGCAGTACATTGTGCAGTAAGTTCCTGTGGAAAGTCCAAGTAAAATTGCTTCTAAAATCATAGGATCCTCGCTTTATTCAGAATATTTATCGAGCATCTTTTGTGCCCGCTTGCCGGAATCAGAATCTGGAGCTGCTTGTTGTGCAAGTTCAAAAAGCTCAAGTGCATAGTCAAGATCGCCAGAATCAAGATAATAAAATCCGCAGTACAAATAGGCTTCGGCTTTGTCCTTGCCCGAAAGCTTTTCAACCTTTTCATCATCTATTAAAAACTCAACATCGCTTTTGATATCGCTGTAGCGTTTTAAAGGAGAAGTTCTGCTCACTTCAATTCCATTTTCCAGACGGAGCATGCGGCAATAAATTTCATCAGGATTCATTGAGACAGCCTTGTCTATGAACTCGTTCCCCTTATCAAGATACTCAAGCGATTTTATAGCGTTTGTTTCTACAACAATGCTTGCCTTAATTGTAAGAGCACTTCCATAAACAGCGCAGGCAATGGCGTCGGTTTGAATAAAAGGCTCCAGAGTCTTAAGACATTCTTCAATCACAGCGTCTGGATTTTTCTGGTTGGGAGCCCTTGCATTGTCATGACATTCAATTCCCTTTTGAATCTGAGGATTAAGCTCCTGGGCAAAAAGAGAGGCACCCGCAAGTCCCATCAAAACACACACTCCAATCAAAATGATTTTTTTCATAATTTTGTTCATAGATTTCTCCTTAAAAAATATTAAAAGCTCTGCATTGCTGCAAAAACGAATTTTTCTTTTCCCTGATGATTTACACCGTACGAAAAATTAAAGTACGCAAAAACAGGACAATCAAAATTAATTGCAAGTCCCACACCGTATGCATCAAGCAGGCGGATTGCCTTGTCTGAATAATCCTGGGCCAATGCAAGGTCTGTGAATACATACGGAATAAGGTCTACAGGAAAGCATGGCGGCATATTAAAGCTCAAAGCATTCCATCGGAACTCTGCTGAAAAACGTCCGTAGCAGTCTGTAGTCAATTCTTCTGGTGTATAGCCCGAACGGATTTTTTGTTCTGTAAGATTTATTTTGGTATCCTGAATTACAACCCCACCATTCAAAAGTCCCGCAAGAGTGATTTGTTTTATCGGGGTATATTCTACGTTTACAGCGGCCTCTAAACTGCTTCCCTGCACTTCTCCGTAATAATTGAACTGACGGACTTCTGTGCACATCTTAAGATTTTCAGAAAACAAAGCTGTGTGACAAAGAAATGGAGACACTGTAATCTCTGTGGAAGCACCACCGTTTATACTAATCAAAGCCTGCACATCGGCGCCCATGCTGATATCCGGAGTGGCAAAAAAACCTGCCGTCAAACATGCGTCAAAAGCAAGAGGCTCCTTTTCAACAAGACTCTGTGGGACATTTGTAAACGCGCCTGCTCCAAGAATCAGCGGCACCCCAAATGCATTTTCATCCACATAACTCGCACCGCTTTTGTTATAACCAATGTAGCCTGCTAAAAGATTTCTTCTGCCTCCAAGCGCTGCTTTACCAAAAAGTCCATAAGCATTGCCACCACCAAACCTGAGCAAGAAGCCTGTTCGCACCGTAATATAAACAACCATGGTTCCAGGATTTTTTCGTGATTCGCGGGTCTCAACCTGAGCAGAATAAAAAAGCCCGCTGTTCATAAGACGAAGTCTTGTTGTTTCCGCTTCTTTTTTAAAACCCTTTTGGGTAAACTTTTTGTTCTCACGGAACTTCGTATAACTTAAAATTGTGGAGTATCTGATTTTTCCGTCTGCAGGAGAATCATGTGTGAGCTCTTCTTCATCAAGAAAAACCTTTACTTTTGAGATGGACATTTTGGCTTTGGCAGCGTCACCCTCAGCTCCAAAAACAGCCCCAATTGAGAAAAAAAGAAAAATAATTAAAAACAAAATACCGCGTCGTTTCATGATTTGAATCATAAATCGGGTATTTTGAGAAGGCAATACGGTTTTAGGTAAGATGCATAAACCGGGTGGTATGATGCAAATGAATGGGTGTGAAAATTCCCCTATTTAGTAAAAAGCTTCCTGCATTCAAGGTAAAAGCGTTTTTCGTCGGCTTCGCCCATTGAGAATGATTTTCTTGGAAGAGGACCACGACCGTTGATTGTTTCAAAGAAAGAATCTTTTGCAATCGGTGGCAGGAGGATTCCTACGGCACCAGGCTTTTTACCAAGACCAAGAACTTCTTCTGTTCCGTGGATGTAGTCGATTTCTGGAGCGGCACCAGCACCAGTTCCAACTTCCTTCAAAAACTTATCAATTTCAGGCTGAAGGCGAGAAACAGCAAGCTCTTTTATAGGAGTACGCAGCAACACAAACTTCTGTGCGCCACTTTCATCAACATAATCAAAACCAAAATCAGCGCTTGAAGCACGAACGGCAGCCTCAAGTTCACTCTGTCCTGCAACTTCGCTCACAGTTCCACCAAGAGCAGTGGCCAAAGACTTAATGAGCGTACCTGCATCAATATTAAAAATAACGCGGTGAATAGGCTCAAAAGTCAAACCTTTATCATAAATATTTACAACTTCAATAAGCGCAAAACGAACAGGATTTTCTGCAAGCTCAGCTTCTCCAGCACCACCAGCAATCAGCTCGGCCTTGTATTCATCCCAAACAGCCTTTGCAGTTGCAAGAGAATGGTTTCCGTCGCCTACAGCAAAAAGGAAAGTAGAACCGTCAGCAGCAGTATTTGCATCTGCAATTTTGTTGAGTGCGTCTGTAACACTGGCAATATCCGAATCAGAATAAAGTCCCCAACCTGTAATTGAACCACCGTTACACATGAGATCGCCCTTGTACAAAGGTTCACGTCCAGCACCTGCAGTAATACGCTGTGCTCCTCCAATAAGCAAATCATCCTTGTCGTTTACAAGCAGCATGATATGAGGAAGCTCAAGCGGTGCACCCTTACGAATCTCCTTACGTGGAGGAATACGGTCTACAATTGTAGCTTCTGTCGCACGGATATTTGCCTTGCTGAAAGGTTTCCATTCATAAGTTTCCAAATCAATCTGAGCAACAAGACCTCGGCGCATACGCCCAAAGGCTGTTTTTCTTTCTATATAAACAAAACCATTGAAAGGAGTAGCAAAAACATTTCCTGCAAGATATTCCTTCATTGTCTGGCGGATTTTTGCAATGCGTTCAGGCTTATCCGGCGAGTTCAAATAAACCTCAGGCAAAATAAGGTTGAGCGTAGAAGGCCCGTTCCCCGCAGCAGCCTCTGCCTTTTTCCAATATTCCTTATCCTGTGTGTACTGATCGCAGGCAATCACAGACCATTTATTCAAAGGTGTATCAGCCGGCAGCAAAATCTCCGGCACTCTAAGTCCAAGTTCTTTTAATGTTTTCATAGGGCTAGTATATAGAGTTAAAAGGATTTTTTCTATATAAAATCAGATAATGATTTTTTACTTGAAGCTTTGTAATAAATCATAGATAATTTCAATGAGGAAAAAAATGGCAAAACTGATTTCATGGAATATAGATTCAATTAATGCAGCGCTCACTTCTACTTCTGACAGGGCTCTGCTTTCTCAGTCTGTCTTGAAAAAACTTGGCGGCTACGATGCTGATGTAATTGCAATTCAGGAAACTAAGCTTCCGGCTGAAGGTCCTTCTGAAAAACATCTGGAGCTGCTTTCTCAATATTTTCCGGGCTATAAAATTGAATGGCTTTCTTCTGTACCTCCTGCAAAAAAAGGTTATGCCGGAACAATGATTTTATATAAAGAAGGCCTTGCTGCAAAACGAGAAGTTCCAAAGCTTGGAGCCCCCGACACCATGGATGATGAAGGCCGCCTGCTTACCCTTGAATTTGATAATTTTTATTTTGTAAATGTTTATACTCCAAATTCCGGAGACGGACTCAAAAGACTTGCAGACCGCCAGAAGTGGGATGCCCTCTATGCCGATTACCTTGCTAAGCTGGACTCAAAAAAGCCTGTCATTGCCTGCGGAGATTTTAATGTTGCCCACAAAGAAATTGATCTTGCAAATCCTGCAAGCAATCATTTTTCGGCAGGCTTTACAGATGAAGAACGAGAAGGCTTTACAAAGCTGCTGGCCCGAGGCTTTACCGACAGCTTCCGTTTTGTGCATGGAGATGTAAAGGATATTTATTCCTGGTGGGGCCAGAGAATTAAAACCTCCAAGATAAACAACTCAGGCTGGCGGATTGATTATTTCTTAGTAAGCGATCGCATCAAAGAAAAAATCACAAAATCCGAAATGATTGATTCCGGCCCGCGTCAGGATCACACTCCAATTCTTCTGGAAATTAATCTGGACTAGATTTTTTGCTGCAGCCAGATCAACAAAGACAAAGCCTGATAGAAAGAAAATCTCATCTGCTATATTATTATATTTACGAATAAGAATCGGAGGATTTCATGAAAAAATACAACCTATTTAAAATCTCACTTTCTGCAGCTGTTCTTGCAACTGCGTTACTTTTTACAGGATGTCCACGAGAAGCTGGAAAAAACGAACCCCCTTCTAAAACAAACACACATTCAATTCCTAAAATTTCATTCAATTTAACCAATGCTGAGGCTCTTGGTGCAACAATTACTTCTTCAGAAGATCGAGCCGCAAGAGCCGCTGAAGATGAAAACGAATCTGATTCAGAAGCCCTTTTACAAAAAATCCTGGAAGACGGAACTGTAGAAGCAGCCATGGGAATTGAAGGCGGAGAAGTTAATACAAACTGGAGCAATATTAATTATGTAATCGTACCTCCAGAAAATGTTAATTCTTCAGATATTTATTTACTCATGAAAAGCTATTCAACTACAGAGGTTACTGTTGTCAAAAAAACTTCTAAACAAGAAACTTCAGAGAATGATTCTACAGATGATGAAACCGTAACTGATAATTCTACTGATACTGAAACAGCAGAAGATGAAATTGCAGAATATGAAGATGTAACAGACGAAAGCACAGAAGAGGAAATAATAACTACAAATTGGACATTAAGTTCGTTAATTTGTATACACGAAGACAACAGTTATGATGATGTTCTTCTTGAATCTCCTTATGTTGAAAATCCCAATATATTTGTTGAATTCAAAGAATATGTACAATTTCTAAAAGACGGCTCGATAGTTTTTGTTTGCCGTGATGGAGGTGGTTATGAATACCATCTGAAAAAATGGAATCCAACTACAAAACAGACAACAGAATTATTTAGTATAAAAGATTCAGAAGAAGGCGGCAGTATTCAAATTCACAGTTTTTCAATAAGTAAAGATGAAGACTATATTTACGTTTATATCTTTAAAGTTGAGCCAGATGGAACCTCATTCAATTATTTAAAAATCATTAAACTATCAGATTTAGACTTTGAAAAAGAAATTTGTAATTCTTTCCCTGGTGTAAAAGGCTGGTGT
>JBGVAV010000076.1:0-29675 GCA_045224915.1 Treponema sp. | reverse complement strand
GGCATTGTCTGTCTGGCTTTCAAAGAAAGGACGTGGAACAAAAATACCCACAATCACAAAAACTATGGCTCCCAAAATTGCAAGAAGAATACCATTATTGGCAACTTTATCTACTTCTTCAAAATTCTTTTCCCCAAGACGGCGCGAAAGCAAAGAGTTAATACCAACACCAGTTCCAAGTGCAACCGAAAACATTAAGTTCTGAATTGGAAAAGCCATAGAAACTGCAGTAAGTGCATTTTCAGAAATTCGTGCAACAAAGATACTGTCTACAATGTTATAAAGTGACTGCACAAACATCGAGATCATCATAGGAACCGACATTGTTAAAAGCAGCTTGCCCAAAGGCATGTACCCCATCTTATTTTCACCACGTGGGGCGTTATTCTGTTGTGATAAATCTGACATAATAGATAATAATAACAGAATAAAAATAATTGGGGAATACGCTCTTATCGGAAATCCGTTAAAAAACGAGCCGAAAGGGTCGTTTTAGGATTCTCCGACAAAATGCGCACAGGCAGGCTGTGCCTGACTGTACCCCTGCTCTCATTATATTTTTCAGAATCTGTTGACATGTTAGACACAACTAACTATAATATTATACGGTTAGTGGGGGCTAACATATTTTTAAGTCTTTAGTTAGCGCATGCTAACTTCTTTTTTACCTCTAATGTTAGTCGAAACTAACCATAATATAGGAGTATTTACAATGCCTTTAACTATGGTTGGCGACGGTGAAGAGTTTTTAATCAAAAAAATCAGCGGAAAAGAAGAAGTACGACGCTTTTTGGAAAACCTTGGGCTTGTTGCAGGCGCCCAGGTTTCTCTTGTCTCAAAAATCAGCGGAAATGTAATTGTCCAGATTAAAGATAGCCGGGTGGCTATTAGTAAAGAAATGGCACAGAAAATAATTGTATAGGAGATATAAATGACTTTACGAGAAGTAAAAAAAGGTCAGACAGTTGTTGTTCAAAAACTGAATGGCGAAGGTGCGGTAAAACGCCGCATTATGGACATGGGCATTACCAAGGGCACAGAAATTTATGTGCGCAAGGTTGCACCACTTGGAGATCCTGTAGAAGTAACAGTTCGTGGTTACGAGCTTTCTGTCCGTAAGGCAGATGCAGAAAAGGTGGTAGTCAAGGATTGCTGACACAATCCTTGACTTGCGAGTTTGCTTCGCAAACGTCGAGGTACAGAAAGGAGATTTTAAATGATAAAAATTGCTTTAGCTGGAAACCCTAACTCGGGAAAAACTACACTTTTTAATGCTCTTACAGGTTCAAATCAGTTTGTTGGAAACTGGCCTGGAGTAACTGTAGAAAAAAAGGAAGGTAAGCTTAAAGGTCACAACGGTGAAGTTGTTATCATGGACTTGCCTGGTATTTATTCACTTTCTCCATATACTTTGGAAGAAGTTGTTTCACGTAACTATCTTGTAAAAGAACGCCCAGATGCAATTTTGAATATTGTTGATGGAACAAACCTTGAAAGAAACCTTTATCTTACAACTCAGCTTGCAGAGCTTGGTATTCCAATGGTTGTTGCCGTAAACATGATGGACGTTGTAAAAAAGAATGGCGACAAAATTCACATTGATGCAATGCAGCAGGAACTCGGTTGCCCTGTTGTAGAAATCAGTGCTCTTAAAGGCACAGGCTGTCTTGAAGCTGCAGAAATTGCAGTAAACAAAGCTAACGAAAAACGTCCTATGCTTTATAAACATCGTTTTGAAGGCTGTGTTGAACATGCACTTGCTCATATTGAAGAAGCAGTTGTTCATGATTTACCAGAGGAACAGCATCGCTGGTATTCAGTAAAATTGTTTGAACGCGACGAAAAGGTTATTGCAGCTCTTGGTGTTAGTGCCGACAAACTTCAGCACATCGAAACAGACATCAAATCTTGTGAAGCAGAACTTGATGATGACTCTGAATCAATCATTACAGCAGAACGCTACAAGTATATTGAATCAATTATCAATAAATGCGTAACAAAGAAAAACCGTAACAAGCTTACAGTTTCTGACAAAATTGACCGCATTGTAACAAACCGCTGGCTTGCACTTCCAATTTTTGCAGTTGTTATGTGGCTTGTTTATTATGTTGCAATGGTAACTGTTGGTGCTGCCGCAACAGACTGGGCAAACGACGGCCTGTTTGGAGACGGATATCACCTGTTTGGAATTGGTACCAGCGCTTACGAAGAAGCTGCCGAAGAATACGGGGACACAGCCGCAATTCTTGAAGCTTACGAAAACGGCGATGTTACTTATGTAGTTGTTGATGACGAAACAATGGAAGTTTCTGATCCTATAGAAATCACTTCTGACATGGTAGCCGAAGCTAACGAAATGGTTGAAAAATATGGCGAAGAAGGCCCTGACCCTGCAGATTACGGTGTATGGGTACCGGGTATTCCTGCCCTCATAGAAACCGGACTTGATGCAATTAATTGTGCAGACTGGCTCAAAGGCTTGATTCTTGACGGTATTGTTGCCGGTGTTGGTGCAGTTCTTGGATTCGTACCACAGATGCTCGTATTGTTCATCTTCCTTGCATTCCTTGAAGCATGTGGTTATATGGCTCGTATTGCATTTATTCTGGACCGTATCTTCCGCCGCTTTGGACTTTCTGGAAAATCATTTATTCCTGTTCTTATTGGTACAGGTTGTGGTATTCCTGGTATTATGGCCTGCCGTACAATTGAAAATGAACGCGATCGCCGCATGACAATCATGACAACAACATTCATTCCTTGTGGAGCTAAAGTTCCATTTATTGGTCTTGTTGTTGGAGCCCTCTTTGGTGGTAATGCATGGCTTGCAGCCGGTTCATACTTTATTGGTATGGCAGCAATCATCTGCTCTGGTATTATTCTTAAAAAGACAAAGCCTTTTATGGGCGAAGTTGCACCATTTGTTATGGAACTTCCTAGCTATCACTGGCCAACATTTGGAAACGTAATGCGCTCAATGTGGGAACGCGGATGGTCATTTATCAAGAAGGCCGGAACAATCATCTTGCTTTCTACAATCGTAATCTGGTTCCTTTCATTCTTTGGCTGGGTAGACGGCTCATTTGGAATGCTCGAAGAAGATCAGATGGACTGCAGTATTCTTGCAAAAGTTGGTAGCGCAATTGCCTGGATTTTTGCTCCTGTAGGATGGGGTAACTGGCAGGCAGCTGTTGCTTCTATTACAGGTCTTGTTGCTAAGGAAAACATTGTTGGTACAATGGGTATTCTTTACGGCGGCGAATCAACATGGGCTAACATGGCCGCAGCATTCACTGGTCCTGCAGGTCTTTCATTCCTTATTTTCAATCTTCTTTGTGCTCCTTGTTTTGCAGCAATTGGTGCTATCAAGCGTGAAATGAACAGCCGCAAATGGACATGGGCCGCAATTGGTTGGGAATGTGGCTTTGCCTATGCAGTGTCTTTCATAGTTTATCAGTTTGGAAGCATGTTTGGCGGAGCTGGAAATATCTTTGGATTTATTCTTGCAATTGCCGCTCTTGCAGCATTCGTTTGGGCGCTGTTTAGAAAACCTAAGGCATTGTAATAATAAGGAGGCACACAATGGGAACAATAATAATCACTCTCATACTCATAGGAATTGTTACCCTTGTGATTGCCTCTTTAATTAAAGAAAAACGCAGTGGCCGTCATCCCTCCTGTGGCGGTCACTGTGGTTCCTGCGGGCATAACTGTAGCGCAATATATCAAAACGTAAATACCTTCTTAGAAAATCAAAAAAATCTTCATAAATAAAATTTTAAATTTAGTAGTAACTAACATATAACTAACACATGACTAACACTTGTCTCAGATAAACGCATTTAGTATAATTTTCTTAAGAGGTTAAAAAAATGACTATTAACGAATCTTCTGAAATGTATCTTGAGACAATTTTAGTTCTCTCAAAAAAAGGCGCAGTTCGTTCAATTGATATTGCAAAAGAAATGAACTTTTCTCGTCCTTCTGTAAGTATTGCGCTTCATAATCTGGAAAAGGAAAGTTATATTGCTATTGAAAAAGATCAGACAATAAAGCTTTTACCTAAAGGAGCAGAAATTGCCAAGGCTATTTATGAACGCCATACTGTACTCACAGAATTCCTTGAACAGCTTGGCGTAAAGGCTTACATTGCTGCTGCCGATGCCTGCAAAATTGAACACGACATCAGCCCAGAATCTTTCAAGGCAATTAAAAAGCTTGTAAAGAAAACAAGAGAAGATCAGAAATAATTATAATCCCGTCTCGGGCAGGCAATGCATATGAACTACACCAAGCATGCGAAAGCCTTCTGCAGTAATGTGGAATGAGCGCAATCCAAAATCTTTTGCACGCAACTTAAGGTAAAGGCGTACTGCATCGCGGTCCGGGCAACCTTCAGGGTACTGGCTTAAGTGATTGTCAAACAATGCGGCAATCTGCTTATTAAAGTACCCTGTTGTTTTCATATACACATTAGGTTTAGCGGTCATGTAAAACGCTACAGCTTTTAAAGGACATGGTCCCGCTCCAAGTTTTTTCATAATCCCATCAAGAGAAGCATTTATAGAAAGAGTTTTAACTGCTTTACCTACGTTTAAATGATCAGCATGACACTCCGAAATAGGAGCAGGATCTGGAGCAAACACAACATCAGGCTGGAAAGAAGAAATCACACCTGCAATTTTTTTTATCAATTCATTCTGGTCGTAAAATCCGCCATCAGAAAGCCCCAAAAATCTTACATCAGTAACTCCAAGTGCAGCCGCAGAACGAATGGCTTCCTGCTTACGAATATCAGCAAGCTCGTCTTCAGAAACTTTTTCTTTTAAGTTTACATTTCCGTATCGGCCATCGGTACAAATTAAAAAGCAAATGCTCTTTCCTTGAGCAGCCAGTGCCGCAACAGTTGCACCCGCCCCAATTTCAATATCATCAGGATGCGGGCCCACAAAAAGATATCGCTCAAAGCTATCTACCTTTGGATAAGGAGCAGCAAACTTCAATGCAAGTTTTGTAAGACCCATAGCTTATCTCCTGTTTTCAAGCTCACTAAGAATCTGGGCATATTTGTCTTCATCCAATTTATAAAAGCGAACGTACAACAAATATGAAATCAGCAATAAAACAAATGGAACAAGAGTCATAAAAAGCAGCATACCAACAGCCTGCCCGCTTGCAATATTCAGAATTACATTTGCAATCTGAGCATTCTTAACTTCGGTAGTTATGAGGTTTTGATTTGCTGCCTGTTCAAAGCTGGCAATCTGATTTGTATAATCGGTAACACGGAAAAGCAGATAACAAAGAGAAGTGATTACAACAACAAGCGCACATCCAAGCTTTGTGATGAAAGGACGAATTGAAGTAATAATACCTTCGCGGCGACTACCCTTTTGAAGCTCGTTATATTCAACTGTATTGAATATAGAAATCATCAGAATAAGGTGATAGCCATAAAGTCCAAATGCAAGAAGCATATAGCCGATTGTAAGAACCCAGAACGCAGCCATATTAGCAGGCATGGCAAGCCCCGAAACAAGCATGAGCACACAACCAAAAGCCGCAATAAACAGCAGGATTTTTAAGAAAGCTTTTCTGCGAAGTTTTCTGGAAATTGCAGGATAGAAAATCATCAAAAGCGCAGTAGCAGCCATACCTACGGTAGAGAACAAAGAATAAAGTCCTCCTTCGTATCCATAGCGGAAATATACGTAGTTAGCGCCAATACCACCAATGATAAGATTGTTCGCAATCTGGTGGAGCAGATAAATCAAAACCATCCATCGAAGCTGATCATTACCAAAAATCGTTTCTGCAATCAGTTTAAAAGAAATTCTATCTGCAGGCTTTTCCATATCATCACGATTTTCGCGGGCTCCAAAAAGTGTGAACATAATAAACATCGGAGAAAGGAATCCAATAATCAGAGCAATTATTCCATAAGCCGAAGAAGAGTTTCCACCCAGCTGAAGCTTTCCTGCAGTGAACATCGGAATCAAAAGCCCCGCAAGAGTTGCACCTATACCGGCAAAAAGCGTAGTGCGTGCCGTAAACTGATTTCTTGAATCGCTAGTCCTTGATACAGCAGGAACCATGCCCCAGTAAGAAATATCATTCATCGTATATGTGATGCTGTACAGGAAGTAGATTATTCCAAAGAAGGTAACAAACGACCAGCCTGTGAGCTTAGTGTTGAATGCAAGAAAAAGAACGACCGAAGTAGACAAAGATCCCGCAAGCTGCCAGGGTTTAAACTTGCCCCATTTGGTCCTTGTGCGTTCGATAATGTTTCCCATAATAGGATCATTGAATGCATCAAATATTCGAGCCGCCACCATAATCATTGTGATTGCCACAACCTGACCATCGGTGAGCTCTTTTGTATACAAAACAAAAAGATAGATAAAACTGGTGAACATAGTATAAACCATGTCTCTGCCAACAGTTCCAAGCGGATAAAACCAAAGGTTCCGTTTTTTGATTTTCGGATCCTCTACATCAACGTGAGTAATACTAAATGATTTTTGATTTTCTGACATAATTACATATTAACATATGATGGTAGAAAAGCAATGTAAAAATCTTTTGCTTGCTATCCAACTTCCCCACTCTCATAAAATGATAGACTTCTGTTTTTTTCGTGTTATAATGTGAGTATGAGTAGAAGACTTAGTGACGAAGAAAAAAAACAGAATGAACTGATGAAAGATGAAAGGGTGCGTGAAAAGAAGCTCCAGGCAGACAATCAACTTGATGACAGATGTTATGAGATTTTAAGGATTCTTAGGGATGCATCTGGTGATTCCCAGGTACAATACAATTCAAAATATTTTGCCAGACATTTCAAAATTTCAGAATCTCATGTTTTCAGATTTATTAAAAAGCTGAAGGATCTTGAACTCATCAAAAAACAACTGGTTAATGGAAGTTATGCAATTAACCCTGCATACGAAGAACGGATTTATTCTGATGAAACCAAAAAGAATATTGCGCTTGTAGCAAGCCTGCGTGGACTTTTGCAGCAGTACAAGGGCACTCCTCTTTTTGAAAGTGTGACCAAGCTTATTTATTTTCTTCAGCCGGAAGTTGCTAAAAATGATTCGGTGCTTTCTTCTGGACGCGTTGTTGTTTCTCCTCAGATGGAGTTTGATATAAATGTGCGCAACTGGGATCGTGTTTATAATGCACTTAACAAAAATCAGAAAATCAGATTTCATTACAACAAATCTTACACAAACAAAAAGACTCCGCGTGTTGTGTGGCCTTATCAGCTGATTTTGGAAAACGGTTCTGTTTATGTGTGGGCTTACAGCGAATATGCAGAAACAACTTTAATGTACGATTTGAACTTTATGTCAGACATTGTAATTCTGCCAGAAACCTTTAAACTCCCAAAAGATTTTGACATAAACAATTACAGCGGTGGCGGAAGACTTGGCGCCTTTGCCGGAGACAACATTGAAAAATTCAAAATCCGATTTACAGGTTATGCCAAAGAATGGATTAAAAATCACAAATGGGCAGACGACCAGACTTTTACCGAAGACGAAGATTCAACAACAATCACCTTTACTTCCAGCCAGTTCGAAAAAGTTTCTAAAGAAATTCTCAGCTGGGGAAGTCAGGCACAACCATTGGCCCCTGCCCGCCTTGTGAAGAGATGGAAAGATGAAATTAAAGCCATGGCCGCAATAGTTGATGGAGGAAAAAAATAATGGGGAAGAATGATTTTGCCGCACCTGTAAAAGAACCAAAGCTCACAGTGCCTCAGATTATTGATTACTGCAAAAATGATCTTGGCATAACCTTCAACATCATGGATGAACAGACGGCGCAGGAGTTCCTTCAAAAGAACAATTATTTTTTCAGACTTAAACAATACACCGAAATTTGCACCGAAAAAACAAAGAGCGGAAAATATCAGTATCTCGACTTTGGCCACCTTGTTGAACTTTCTACAATTGATATGTTTTTGCGAAAACTCTTGCTCAAGATGACAATTGACCTGGAGCATTATCTTAAAGTAAATCTTGTAAATGACTGCCAGACAAATCCGGATGATGACGGCTACGGAGTTGTTAAGGCCTTTTTTGAAAAAGAACAATTCATCCAAAAAACCGTCCAGAAAGGAACAAACTTTTCGTACTACAGCGGAATGGATATAGATTCGTGCCTGGCCTACCCTGCAGTGTGGAACGTTGTAGAGCTATTGGGCTTTCATGATTTTACGAAGTTCTACACATTCTACTATGACTACTTTCATCTAAAATCAGAATTCAAATGTCACATAGATTCCATCCGTCGCATAAGAAACGCCGCCGCTCACAATTCCTGCATGCTGTGCAACTTCAGATCTATTCCAAAATTTAATTACGACGTAGAAATCAACTTTGAGCTTTTAGGCGCAGGCCTTGGAATTGGCCCAGGAGTAATTTCTTCTTGTTTGAAGGTGCCCCTCCTCAACGATTTTGCCGTTATGCTTTCTGTTTACACAAGACTCCTGACTTCTCCAAAAGTAAAACAAAAGACTTTTGAAGAAATGCAGAATTTTTTTGATACCCGAATGATTCTTCACAAAGATTATTTTGAAAGATACACGAATATCAAAAATGCCTACCAGTTTGCGCGGGCGGTGTTGGGGTATTATGCTAATGCGTCTTAATCCACTCAATATGCGCCATGCCCCACTTGAGCCAGTCGCGGTCGGTCATTTGCCACCACAGACCAATTTCGGCAAGGCGGGTGTCCAGTTCTTCGATTGATTTTTTGCCGATGTTGCGCATGCTGGAAATTTCGTCTTTTGACATTGCGGTGAGTTCACTCAGTTTTTTGATTTCCATTCGGGACATGCAGTTGTTACAGCGTACCGAAAGTTCCAGGTTTTTTACGTCCATATCCATTACGTCGCGTATTGTTCTCATAAAGGTCTCCTGTGTGTTTTTTTGCCGGCAAGGATTAAGATAAGGCCAGTTGGAGAATTTGGCAAGTTTGAGAAAGTCAATTCTTAAGATAAATCCACTATACAAACATACGCCAACTATTGACTTCTGAAATTTTTGCCTTTATCTTATTCACTATGAAAAACTTAGCTTTGAAATTTACAAAAGAAATTGGCTTTACCTCTGTTAGGATTCAGGAACTCATGAATCAATATGAATTCCCAGACGAAGAATTTGAAAATCAAAAGAAAAAAGAAATTTACGAAGAATCAAAATATTATCATAAAGCGCAGCACGGACTTGTACGCATTTCAAAATACACATTCAGAAACACTGCAGATTTAGACAGAAAGTGCCTTTCAAAGCATGGGGTAGAACTTGCCTTTTACGATCACGGTTATGATTACGGAATTTTAGACATGGATAATTCAGCAGACGCAAACTCCCCCGCTACAAAAATCTGGCAGGTAAACTTTGCTTCAGAAAGAGCCTTTACAGAATGGGGAAGCGAATCGCGCAGTCAGGAAGCAGCAATGGTACTGGAAATGCCTCTGCTTCATAAAGCCTCAGTTTTTCTTGACAGATGCCAGGACATTGATTCAACACTTCTTCACAAAACTCCGGATCACACTACTGTTCTCACTCCTATTCTTTTTGAAAATGTTCCACAGTGGGTAAGCATTTGCAACGGTCAGACAAAATTCATAACCTGGGACAAGAAGAACAACGTCATTTCTATGATGGCACCTTATGGCGGCGACGGCGTTTACAAAGAACAGGAAATCATTTTTCTGCTCATAACACTTTTTGCAGGCTTTGGCGGAATTATAAAACGCGGACAAAAAGACAAATCAACAATCACAAGAGTTCACACCGGAAACTGGGGCTGCGGCAACATGCGCAATAACAAGGAACTTATCTATCTTGCACAAATCTATGTTGCAGATGTACTTGGAATAGACAAACTAGTTTTCCACTGCACAGACGAAAATCTCATGAAAAATGCAATTGAAAAATGGGAGGCCATTCCGGATGGGCTTTCTTTTTCAGAGATTGTTCAAATATTTACAGAATACAAGTTTACGTGGAGGATCTGACATGGAACAGAAAAACACAATTCGCTGGAACGTACTCAACCACATCAACGGACTTGGAGACGCTATAGTAAACTGCCGCATGAAGCCAGAGCGAACAACCCTGTACCAGACAACACTCATGCGTCTTAACGAATATTTTGGCACTACCGAAATTCAGACCTGGATTATGTGCTTTGGTATTTACCAGCATTTCAACGATAACTACAGTGACAAAATTCCCATCAGCGAATTCGCAAATTTCCTGGACGTAAATGTCCTTAAGGTTGCAGCAATGCATTCTGATTTCCTAGATCTGGAAAGTCGAAATCTGATTGAGTATTCTCACAGCAATTCCACTTTTTCCGTTACAGCCGAAGTAATTGCACATGTTCTTCAGAATGAACCGGTTCCATATACCATCCAGCTGGAAAAGAACTACTTTGACTTTCTGGCAAAAATGGCAAACCGTTACGAAGGTCGCAAGTATACCGATGACTCTTGTGATGAGCTGGTAGAACAGCTTCTTCAGATCGAACAACGTAATGAGTCTCTTCCTCTTGTAATCAGATGCAGGGATAAGTTCACAGATGACAAAATCCGCTTTATGTTCTACGATCTTTGCAACGACAGTTTAAGCGGAATGCCCTCTTGCCTGCTCTCTACAATTGAGGACATCTACGATAGCACTGAACGATTCACAATCGCAAAGCAGTTCCTTGATGAAAAGCACCCACTCATAGAATCCAAGTTTGTGGAATTCAATGAGAAGGGAAACATGTTCGAAGCCAAAGTCCAGCTTACAGAAGAAGGTAAAAAATTCTTCCTTGATGAGGATTACGAGTTGTATGCCTGCAGAATTGACGAAAGCAAGCTCAAAAAGCCTGAGGATATCCGTGCAAAAAAACTGTTCTATAGCGAACAGAACCAGAAGCAAATAGATGAGCTTACAAAATCTCTTTCTCAAACAAGCTACAATCGTATCAAAAAGAGTCTTAAGTCAAAAGGGCTTCCTTGTGGTATTGCCGTTATGCTTTACGGTGAACCGGGCTGTGGTAAAACAGAGTCTGTATATCAGCTTGCAAAAAAAACAGGCCGTGCCATTATGCATGTAGACATTTCGCAGACAAAAAGCTGCTGGGTTGGTGAAAGCGAAAAAAACGTAAAGAAAATCTTTACAGACTACAAGGCTCTTTGTGAACAGACAGCCAAGCAGAAAAATGGCCGCATACCTATTCTGTTCTTCAACGAATGCGATGCCGTGTTCAGCAAAAGACGGGAAATTGGTCATAGCAATACTGCGCAGATGGAAAACGCGATCCAAAACATCCTCCTGGAAGAAATCGAAAACCTTGACGGAATCCTCATTGCCACAACAAACTTAGTGGACAACCTTGACCCTGCTTTCGAACGCCGCTTCCTTTTCAAAATCAAGTTTGAAAAGCCTTCTGTTGAAGCCAAAAAAGCAATCTGGAAAAACAAGATGCCATGGCTCTCTCAGGATACAGCCTCAAAACTCGCTGCCTCGTACAACTTTTCTGGTGGTGAAATTGACAACATCGTCCGCAAAGCCCAGATGAAGGAAATCATTTCCGGTTCCCGTCCTGCCTACAACGATATTGTAGAGATGTGCCAGGTTGAAAAACTGTATGCTGAACCCGTGGAAAGACGGATGGGGTTTGTGTGAGAGAAGAAAATGAGGGAGAGAGCTATCTGGATCCTTTCCTATTTAATTTGCTTTAATCTCTCAAACATCCCACCGGCACAACATAAACACCATCTTCTCTACGGTATGCAAATTTACCAGTACCGGTGAGGACCATTAAAAAGGATGGCTCTTTCATTTTTTTTGTATCAATTTTGGCGCTGAACTTTTTGAGGTTTTGGGCGCCTTCTTCTATGAGGGTGTCTCCGCCGAGTTTTATTTCGATGAGGCCAAAAGAACCGTTGCGTAAATGAATTACTGTGTCGCATTCGAGGCCTGATTTATCGCGGTAATGATAAACTTGACCATCAAGACTTTCGGCATAAACTCTAAGGTCGCGGACACATAAAGTTTCAAAGAATAAGCCCATTGTGTTTAGATCCTTTATAAGATCCTCTGGGCCTAGGCCTAAGCTGGCAGTTGCAATAGACGGGTCTATAAAATAGCGGGTATCTGAAGTTCGAATTGCTGTTTTGGAACGGAGGTTTGGATTCCAGGCTGGCATATCTTCGATTACAAAGATTTTTCGCAAAGCGTTTGTGTATGCATAAACGGTATCTTCGTTAAGAGTCTCTGCATCGTTCACAAGTATATCATCTCTAATAACTGTATTTGTTGTCTGTGAACCTTGATGGCGAGCATAAGACTTCATAAGTCGTTTTGCTCTTTCGGAGTCGCGCTGAACATTATCAACTCTTGAAATATCTGAATTTACGATTGCATCAAAATAATCAAAAGCCTGTTCTAGAGCAATATCGTCTTCCATATCAAGAGCGCCAGGCCAGCCACCACGACAAATCAAAAAAGCAAGTCTACTTAAGTCATCAAGTTTGTTTTGGGCAAGGATTTGTTTTGGCTGCTTGAACAATTCCTTTAAACTGATTTCGCCCGTTGATTCACCAGACTCAAACAATGTCATTGGACGCATTTTTATCCAGGCAAAACGACCTGTTCCGGTATGAAATATCTCATCGTTATCCGGAGGAACTGCAGAACCAGTAAGAATAAATTGTCCCTGTTTGTTTCTGTGATCAACTTCAAATCGAACTGCATCCCAAAGCTTTGGAGCAATCTGCCATTCATCTATAAGTCGTGGAGTTTTTCCTTCAAGAAGTGTTGAGGGTTGTATATCTGCAGCTACAAGATTTGCTTTAACATCCTCAGGCTTTGACATATATAAAATACTTTTCGCCATTTGTTCTGCGGTTGTTGTTTTACCACACCATTTAGGGCCTTGAATGAGAACGGCTCCCTTCCCTTTTAATTTATGGGCGAGAATATTATCTGCAAGTCTTGGTCTATACATATTTATATTCTACACTTCATTCGGCGTTTTGGCAAGTTTTTGTTCGGCGTTTTGGCCATTTTTCATTCGGCGTTTTGGCTGATTTTTATTCGGCGTTTTGGCGTTTTTCACCTAATAATTTATCCAAGGATTCCTCGGCAAATTAATGGGGCAGCTTCTCCCTTTCTTGGGGGCATCACATTGTTTGTCATAATCTTATCCTCCTTACCAGAACACTTTAATCAACACAGGTCTTACAATCCAAAGAACAGCGACGGTATAGGTGGCAACAATTCCAGCAAAAAGTGCTACGCGCTTCCAGAAATACTTCACAAAAAAATCAATCAGCTGGGGGATCCTTGGGACATTCTTCAACGCCGGCACATACGCAGAACCAACATCAATCCCGGCATACGTAAGCGCGATGAACGGGAAGCTCGAAAGGATGTATTTTTCAATTCCGGTATGAATGCTTTTTTCGTGCCATACACTTTTGGTAACTTCAAACGTCTGTGTGCCATAAGACCTGCACCACAAAATCACTCTTACCCAAAAGAATACTGCGGCGCCGGTGAAAAACACCACAGCTACAATGGCAGAAGCTTTGTCGCCAAAAGGCCTCAGTGCCAGAATCAAAATCCCAGCAAGGTTAATCAAAAAAGTTATGCCGGAATTTATCGCAGTCTTTTTATAAAGCTGCTTTAATTTTATTTCAATTTTATCACAGGCTTTGGAAACGAGTGTGCCTACTCCAACCTCCACAGCAACCGGGGCGGCCATGTTGAGAGCGGCTTTCCCCAGAGCTGCGAGGCGGGAGGCAACTCCTTTCCAATAATCGGATTTAATCGGGCTCATGGTTAGGCATCCTTGCCCTGGGAGGCTTCCCACTCCTCGAATCTTTTTATTGCGCTGCCAAAGGATGCAACACAGGCGCCAAGCACGGCAGCATCATCTAACAATCCTACGACCGGAAGAAAATCAGGGATCAGATCAATGGGCGAAAAAACATACAGCAAGGTCATGATGATTGATACGATGGTTGAAGCAGGAACCTCCTTGTACTCCTGATGAGCATAAGCTTTAATCATCCTAAAGAAAGTTTTTACCTGATTCATAAATTTCGCAAGATTTCCATCAGTCATCTTATCCATTATTTTGTCTTCGTTGCCTATTACTTTATCAGCGTCTTCTTTAGAATAAGACTGATATTTAAAGTCATTGAAGTATTGTTCAGCCTTTTCCTTTTCTTCATCTGTAAGTTTATTCTTTGCCATATCGCACCTCTTTGTATTCAATTAATTATAACTCATTTTTTTATGCAGCACTACTCTGCTGACTTTCCCATTCAACCCTATTTGCTTATAAGCTTTGTTACGAGCTCTACAGTCTTCTCTACAAGAATTGGGAACACTTTTTTTGCAGCCTCGTAAACTACAACGCCTGCTCCAATACCAAATCCGGTTGCAACAACATCTTTTGATTGGATTTTTATTTTTTTTGTTTTAACTTCCATTTTCGACTCCTCCGGGATAATGTTTATTATTACTGGGCTCTGATTTTCATTAGTCATTTTCACTTCCTCCTTTTACGACTTCCTGATCTTTTGAATCGCGTTTGATTTCATCAACAACTTTTTTCCCAGCATCGGAAAATTTGTCCTTGATCGTATCATAGTTTTCTTTGACACTCTCAAAAGTGAGTGCGCCAACCGCAACAGCCACTGCTGCACCAAAAATGTTTTGTGGTTTAAGTTCCATGGTTTTACCTCCTCATGGATTATGTAATTTTCTCTGCCAGACCGGCAGGACGACTTTTGTCGTACACTTTATTATTAGCAAGTTCTGTGCCAAGTAAGAAATTCTCCGAAAACAGGCTTTTTTGCGGGAAAAATAGGCTATTCTTTCAACAATCGGATTTTACCAAGAGTTTTTTCTCACCTATTTGTGTTTTTTCTCACCGTTAACATTGATTGATTTTTACTGACGTTTTATAATTCTTTATATGAAGAATAATTTATCTGTCTCAACAATATACAAACCAGAAAGATTTTTCGCAGAAAAGAAAAGTCAGACTCAAATAGAAAAATTGGAAACACTTCTAAAGTCTATAATAAACACAGATGAAATAAAAAAAACAAAACTACAGTATATTTACACCAAGGAGTTTAATACCCTTTCTTCAATATTTAAAGAAACAAATTTTGATTTCATCGAAGATGATGTATTCAACAATCTTTTAAAATATTCATTAACCATTTTCTATTTTGAAAATGACAAAACTTCTGAGGATGAAATACGTTCATTTTTTGAAAAATCACCAGAACAATATACCGTAAGAACTTTTGATATCAAGGGACGAATCAAAACTCCGGATTGGGCAAATAATGAATTTATTCTAGATGAGAAAGGAGATTATGCACAAGAAAAATGCGACGATTTGTATATATTCGCCGCTCAGAAAGAATTAGATGTTATAAAAAACATGATTAAAATTCAAAAACCAATTTTCTTAATTGGTGAACGAGGTACGGGGAAAACAACAATTGTTGAAAAATATATAAAGAAACATCTGAAAATTTCAAATGAAAACTTTGTTTCTATTGCCTGCGGAACACTTGAACCTGAGCTCGCAAAAAGTGAATTATTTGGTTATGAAAAAAATGCGTTTACAGGTGCAATCAAGAGAACCGAAGGAAAAATTAAAAAAGCAAACAATGGCTGCTTGTTTCTTGATGAAGTTCAGGATTTAAGTAAGGAAGTGCAGCGAATGCTTATCAAAGGCATTGAAGATCATAAGTTTTATAGAGTTGGTGGCACACAACCCTACACTTCTAATTTCTTTTTGGTATGCTCTAGCAATAGACCAATGTCTGAGTTGAGAGAATCTTTATATGATGATTTTTATGATAGAGTTTGTGTTATACCTTATAAAGTAAAATCTTTTAAAGAACATAAAGATGACGATAAAAATTATATTTCAAAATGTTTGCCAATTATATGGTCAAATTACAAACAGAAATGTTCAAGCGAAAGTCCTTTTCCAGAATATAAACGACTTGAAGAATATGATAGTCCCTCTGAAGAAAAATCCATCAAAGAAAGATTGATTGATGTTCTTTATAACAACGAGCTCAAAGGTAATTATAGAGATATCAATAAGCTTTTAGGATATTTGGAGTTGTATACTTTTAATGCTAATGTTTTCAGAACGTATCCAAACAACGAAGAAATAAACAAAAATATCAATACCGCAATTAATGAATGGCAGGACTATATAACTGAAAGAAATCTCATCGAAGAAATAACTAATGCTCCAGAAACTTTCTCTGATGACTTTATAAAAAAATCGACATGGAAAAACCTGAACAAAATGTTCAAATCCTGGGTGGCAGAACAGGCTGTGAGAATTTACGGTTCTGTGAATGCTGCTGCAGAAAAACTTGCTGTAGATAAGAATGTTATCAGGAACAATCTGCAAGAGAAGAAAACGACTGATTTGTAAAGTTAACATTTGGCATTAGTATTGGATTATTATTCATAAAGCTTAGATTTATCCCTCCACCACTCTACAGGCCTGTAGGGAAAACACAAGGATTCATCAGAATCACAAAGCTGTAGCAGTATCTTATACGCAACATGAATAGGAATCTGCCGCAGAATTGGATTTGCATACATCTTGCGAAGATCTTTCAGATAAGAGGGCGTTTCTTCAACGGACTCAACCCGTGGATGGTTTGCGCCTATAAGAGGATAAACACCTCTCTGTTTTGCAATTCGCTTACGTCTGAGCTGTTCATTAAGAACCGCATATCTTTGGGCAAGTAAAGGATCAATTCCCCCTCCGCCAAACATGCTTACTACTGAAACACACATGATTATACCTCTGGTTTAGTATAGACACAGGGGCTATCATTTGGTGAGAGAATCCTGCTATATTTGATAGTGCCAATCGATTTTGTCATGAAACTTTTGCATTCCAAAGTTCCATTTTTAAAACTCCTTATAATTTAAACCTATCTAAATAATCAAGGATACTTTCTGTTTGCAAGCCAGCACTATATTCATCATCATAAGAATTATACCCATTAACAATAATCTGTCTGGAGTTTTCATATCTGAAAATTTGCATTCTTATCAACTTGTGACCAATGATGCTATGAGCATACATTCTAGTATCAGTTATTTTTTTATAATCCCAAACCTCATGTGGATTTATCGGGTTAATAGAAGAAAAATCCCATGTCTGGACAAAAACAATTATGTCAAAATCTATTGAGAGCAATTGCTTTTTTATAACTGATTCCCAATCACGAACTCTTGTAAGATAAAAAGGATCTTTGGTATTTGCTTGAGTTCTCCAGGGGGTTTTACTTAGACAAATTAAACTGACACAGGACAACCCCTCCCTTAATTGAGTCCAAGACAGATTATCAGAATATTGGCATCGGTTTTTTAATGCATATGCAATTGCTGCTATCTTTATCCAGTTTTTATTCAGGTCTTTCAAACAATGTGTTTCAAGCTTATAAACAACATCTTCTATATTCAAATCTACATCAAGAGGAGCTTGTATATTCCCACTACTCTCTACCAATGGTTCTTTCAGAACGACCATCAACTTAAATGGAGACTTTTCATAAAACTCTGGATAAAGAATTCCGTCTTTTACACAACCGCATAAAAGGGGATATTTCCTTTTTTGCAGTTGTTCAACTTTATCGAATTCTTTGTCAATATCACTCATCATCAGAGTCATCCTCAATACACCGTCTGCCTGAGTTATCAGAAAACTGATAACCTATATCAATACCGCTATCTTCGTCTTCGAAATTCCAGCTAAGTTCAAACTCTGTGCCATCAAGTGCAGATTCTTTGTTGTGGTACTTAAATCCAAATTTAAATGAATTCTTTAGTTTTCTCATAATAATTCCTTATACATTCGGTCTGCCAGCAAGCACAATTTCCAAAAGCAGGATGGTAGCCATTTACAATAATCTGCTTTGAATTGTCATAACGAAGAATCTGGATGGTAAGATTTTTATTTCCTGAAGTCTTTCGTTTATAAAGCTGGATGTTTTGTATTTTTGCATAATCCCAGACTTCATTAGGATTAATAGGATTAAGCGACGAAGAGAGCCATGTGCCTCCATATAGAACGACATCAAAGTCTATATGAAGTAATTGTGCTTTGACAACTGATTCCCAATCTTTTACCCTTTGCTGATACGAAGGGTCTTTAAGATTACTTGTTGTTCGCCACGGAGTTTTAGAAAGGTTTATAAAACAAACACATTCCAGCCCTTCTTTAATCTGTTCATATACAAGATTCTCTGTATATTCAACCCCTTTCTTTAATGCATAAGCTATTGCAGCTGTTTTTCTCCAGGTTTTATTTAGACCTTCCAGACAATGAGTTTCAAGGTTATAAATAACATCCACGAAACCAAAGTCTCCCCCAATCGGGGTTTCTGTATTATCATCCCATTCATCATAAGGTTCTTTCAAAAGCACCAGAATTTTAAATGAAGATTTTTCATACTGCTCAGGATATAAAATACCGTCCCTTATACAGCCTTGTAATAGTGGGTATTTTTCCATTTGTGACTGTTCGATTTTTCTGAATTCATTTTCAATTTGTTTTTCGATTTGTTTCTTCATTTCTCTTTGCTCCTTATTCTACACTGTCTTTTATAGTTTCTGCGACCACTAAGATTTGTGTAAAGTTCTGAAGGTTCAGTTTGTTGGGTGTATTCCTGTTTCTTGAATCATAATCTTTTGTTTCTGTTTTTCTTCAATTTCGTTATTAAGATAATCAAGAATAGGGATTCCATCTGAATGAGATGTATTTTCAAAACTAATATCTTTTTTCAGAGGGGCAAGAATTACCATGATAAAATTCTGAGAAAGTTTCACCACCGCTTCATCCATAAAGTCACTTTCTAAACCCTTCGAAAGACGCTTTTGATATTCTGTCTCATAAAGCTGAGCATAGTTGACTGCCCTCTGTAAGTTCTCCTTGTCATTTAGGATGGCTTTATTTGAAACTAAACCATTTTTATATTTGATTTCACGGATTTCGCATACCTTAACATCAGAAATATTTTTGTCTGAACCAATATATTTTGATTTAATCCCAGATATTATAAGTTGATTATGCTCCCCTTCTCTTACAAGAACCTGTTTAAGATCAACACCAAATTTTGCATTGATATCATGTGTTGTTATAACTAAGGCTTCATTTTCAACTCGATCAGCAATAATACCCTTATCAGAATTAAGCATTTCTTTTCTAACATCAGTAGATTTTAGCTGAGTTTCAAGCAATGCCATTTCACAGATCCTATTCAGGTTATTCATACTAAGCTGTGTGTTTTTCAATAATTCAATTTCATTATCAAGATCCTGAATCTGGATATCTTTATACAAATTTTCATTTTCAAGTTCAAGGTTTTGCTTCTTTATCATTTCATTTTCAACCTGTAACTCGAGTGCTTTCAACTCAGCCTTTTTCTCTGTAATTACTGTTCCTTTTATTTTTGTTTCAACAAGAATATTTATTGAACTTACAAGTGGAATTAAACAAAGAATGCAAGCAATCGTTGTTAAAACTACGGCAGTTATTCTTTCCTGTATTTTCCAAATAATAAGTCCAATTAAAACTGCCAGTGCCACGATAAATACTCCAACTAAAAGCCAGCTACCAACTTGTTCAAGCCAATTTAAAAAACGAACCCAAATCATATGTTCATACTCCTTTTCTAGCCATTTACTAAGTATAGTCTTATATAGTTATCCTCTGTATCCTTGGCATAACTAATCACAACATTTTCAACTTCTTCTCCATTAAAGTCTATGTATTTAACAATTGTTCCTATGATGTTTGCTGGATTTCGTAAATCCAAATCTTTTTTTTCTTCATTCATAATCGATTTCTCCTTTTCTTCCTGAGTTATAAGTGTTGCAAAAATTTTCGAAGTTGTTTTACCTTCTTTGGGGCTGATTCTTAATTCAAAAATGATACCGTTTCTATTCCTCTTTTTCGTGGATCGATTGTTACTTGTTGTGAACCCAAATAAGAAGAAGAGTATAGATAGAAGAATAAAGAATACAATTCTAGTAATAGCTAATTTGTTTTTTATTAATTTTGACATAGAATCTCCTACTGGGTATTGCCAGGATCCCCAGAATCTGGCACAAGTTTTACAAGAGGAATTGTTGTGAATTTGTCCTCTATCATGTTATTAATAATCGTATCCGTAGTAAAACCACATAAAAAACTTATGGCTGCTAAAAGAATCATGCACTTTGCATAAAATAAAATCTGTTTTATTTTGCTTTTTTTACTCATAATTCACCCTGCTCTTTTCATTGTTAATCTAATGTAGATTCTCGATAGAAGAACAAATTCACAGTTCCCCTATTGAGTTTTTTTGCCTACCAGTGGTCGTATAAATAATGTTCTGTATACCAATAACGGCCTTGAAGCTTATATGTAACTTCGTACATTCGTTCTCCGGGCTGTATACTTTTTCCACATCCGCAAGCACATTTGTGCCATTTAATTGCTGTTCTTTCTGTTGCTTTCATTTATTCCTCCTATTTTGAATCAGCTGACTTTATATAGTAGCCATGTCTATAAGAATCATATTCAATACCAATCCCACAGCGATTACGTAGAAAATTTAGATCCCTGTAAAGTGTTGGTAATGAAACCTCTGTCCCTAACCTATCCATTACATTCTTTCTGAGTAATGTAACGGATGGATAAAATCCAGATTCTATTGATTTTTGAACAATGTTTAGGCGTTCAATCATCAGATAGGTTTGCTTTTTTCTCATAAATCACCTCTTTTTACTTCTTGTTAGTATGCTAAATCCAGTTCATTAATATCGGCAATCTTATCTGTACCGTATCCCTGTGTGTACACCCCAATCTTTTTGCCATTATTTGCATTACAAACATCTTCTAGATATTTTTCTGTAAGTCTTGAGCGACCACTTTCATTTATGGCTTCGTCTCGAATATCAATAGTCGCTACATGTCCAAAAGGTTCGTAAACATACAGTTTTACACAGAAGTATGGTTCAGGATATGACATGAACATTCCATTTCCATTACAATAACCATATGACTCTCGTCGATAATTACGACCAGCTCTTCCTTTGACTGCATATCCAATACGTGTCGTTCCTTTCTCAAAATCCAAGACTCTTGCTTTGCTATACATATATACCTCCTTAATTAGATAGTCTTTAATACAGTTACTAATATATCTTTTCCCTGTGATAATTTGGTCAAACCTTATGCGACTTTTATAGCCCAATTCTCTATGCGGATACATACATCTGTCATATTGAAGATTTTTTCTTTTAGACACTGTTTGATACAATCATCGATGATATTGTTCTTTACAAATTGGTAGCCGCATAATGCTAGTAAAGTTTCGGCCTCATCAAGAGTGCATTTCAAGCCAATAACTAATTTGCGTGCATTTATAGGAGTAGGAAGGTTTTTTCCTGATACATAGTTACTCCAATTTTGCTTGGATAGATCTGCCTGTTCATAAACCTCAGATGGTTTACGAAATCCCTTTTCGCGGACTAAGTACCAGATATAATCAGCGACTTCATTTTTGTTACATAATAAATCAAGAGTTAGAAATTTTTCAGAGAAATTGATAGATTCTGTTGGGATTGAGTTTGAAGACATAGACAATAACCTCATAAAAACTTGCAGATATACACCAATAAATGCCCCAATATCGGCTAACTGGAGGAAATCTGCATTTAGTAGTTTTTAATACTTGTGGATACTTAAACTAAAGCGCCACAACCAAATGGTTATTGTCTTGAATAAATCAAGTGCTACAACCTAGTAGCTTATACGAATAATATATATATACTAAATATGATTGTCAACAAAAATTGTAGTTGTGTTTTGATTTATTTTTTAAATGTCAAATTAGATTTGACATTCTATAGTTTAAGGGATTTGTTTATCTCCGTTTTCAATGTTTCGTTATTATGCAACCATAATGCAATTATCGAATGTTCAAAGAGTTCTTTTTTATATGTCTCTATTATTTTATTATCAAGTTCATCATGTGTTGAAGCTGTAAGTTTCTTATTATTGCTTGAAATTACTTGGTGTAATTTATTCAAAGCAATTATAAAATGAATAATATCATGACCTTGACAATATTCTTCCCAGTTTGAATTATCAATATCAAAGTCTTCTGATCCTACAGTTTTTAGTCCTACTTTTACGAATTCATTAACATCAGAGTTTTCTATCAACATCTTTCGATAACTATCGAAATCAAAATATACGGCAAAGTCTAGTTTTTCTCTGCCATTTTCCAATATTATTTTGGGGCTCGAATAACTTAGAAAATCAAAATAGTAATTTGAAAGGTTCAATACTTTTTTAAAATCTAATTTCAAATTATTTTCATCGTTTTTCTTTCTTAAACATCCGATTCTATATGAAAATTCTAAAGCTAATATAACTGGATTCTTGTCTAAACAATACCTTTTAACTAATTGATAGTTTATATTTTTTATTATTCTATTAAAGTTATCAAATCCTGCATATTTTACTAACATAGTCTCAAGGGAATTAGCATCAGTAAAAATAACATCTTTTCCTATTTCAATTTCTGATGGTATTATTGGCAATGAATAATCAGCATCCATAATGCCAAACCAATGCATTCCTTTTTCTTTTTGTTTAGAAATGGCTTTTAATATTTTGTCTCTGCAATCAATTTCCTTTTTACTTTCATTCATTATTTTCGGAGAAATCAGAATTTCTAAATTAGTAAATTTCTGATAGAATTTTCGATCAGTTTTGCCTTCAACAGCTAAAACATTATCTGCATTAAGAAAACGTCCATCAGAAAAGCTAATTGCAATATCTTGATTTCTTTTGTTATAATCTTTTCCTGTATTATCAATCATAATTTGACCTTCTTTAATTCGGTCATCAAATCGAAGTCATAATATGTTATTGAAGGAGAATGTGTTGCTACAATAATCTGATTATCCCGTCCTTCACAAATTCTTCTCAAATTATCCACAAAATTTATTAACCATTCGGAATGCATAGAAACTTCTGGCTCATCAATAAAAAGGATTCCATGTTTGGTTTTAAAAATTAGATGAAAATTTAATAATAACCAATTTTTTTCACCAGAAGAGAGTTTTTCTGGTGGCAATAAAATATCATCTCTTCCAAATAGTTTAATTTCCAATTCACCTGTTTTTCTATTTATTGAAATATCTTTGTCCGTAAGTCCAGGTTTATGATTTATTATTTCTTCAAATAAACATAAATCTTTTTCTCGATTTTCTTCGAATTGATCAAGATGTTCTGAATACATCATTTGTCCATTCTCTGAAAAAAGATATTTTAAACCTTCCTTCAGAGAAGAGATTTTATCTGGGATTGGAAATACAATATATTTTTTTTCTCTATCATATTCATCGCTTGTTCTAAAAAACATTTCATCATCAGTAATATCAGACATCAAATTTTCCTCATCTTCACGTTCTTTACATCTTTTTTTTACATCCTTAAAATCAAGAGCAATCGTATCTTGTAATTCATATTCTTCGAAATTTCCAGGAATTTGTAATCCATTATCTTTTTTTCTACGAGAAATCTGATCTGTAATAAGTCGATCATAGTCTTTATTTGCATATAAAATATTTATTGTATCGAAACCTTTAAGGTAATTGAAGAATTCCACATTATTATCTGTAGGAGATTCCCAAGTTGAAATTATCTTACCTTCAGAATTTTCCAAATAATAGGTAATAGGAATTTTTGATGATTTCATTATTACTATAGATTCATCATTATTAAAAGTGATTTTGAGTGACTCAAATGCTATAGAATTCAATAAAGATAGCTGACGTTTTAATGCTGCATAAATCAATTTAAACACAGTTGTTTTACCCGTCCCATTAAGAGCATAAACAAATGTAATTATTTCATTTGGGAAGAAGTCAACTGTATAATCATTCCCTTCATAACCAAAGAGTCTTCTAATTGTTGCTGATTTTAGTTTAATCATTACTTTATCCTTCTAGTGCCTATTAATATAAAAAAACATAATTAATTTTTATTAACTCGATTTACATGAATTAGAAATAACAATCTATGCAACGAGTTTTAAAAATATTCTGGTTTGTTCTTTTAAGTTTCATATATTCTCGTCCTTTTTATTTCGAAAAGTGGCAGTACTCGTCATCATATCAAGTATTGTAAGAATTCAGGTAAAACTTATTTTGACAAAACATCTTTCTAAATTATTACAAATTAATTTACTTTCCATTACTTCCTAAGTTCTGAAATCATTCTTCATGAACAAATACTATTCAATATTTAGATTGATTCTTATTTGCTTTCAAAGGCATCACAATGACCTGGACAATAATCTCCATGGTTATAACAATCATCATTTCCACATGTTCCATAATAATCTTTGTATATACATTCGTTATCATTTCCAGAATCTTCTTCTGAACAACAAATATCTACCCGACAAAGACCATCATAACAAGGACTATTGGGGTCTGTACATTCATAAACGGTTTCACCTTCAAACTCAACTGCTTTTGCACAACTACAATTTGGGTCCTGATTAGCTTGTATCATACAGAAAACCTCCTTTATTTATCCCAATAATATTACTACACTTTATTCGCTATCGCAAATAAAATATATTTCTATATAAGAAATTGAATTTACTAGAATGTACTTTAGTACTATCACGAGAATAATCAATATTTTTATTTCAACCCCTCCCCCTACAAACAAAACCCCATCCTCTTAGCCCCATCCGGATTTTCGATTTTTTCGGTCATACACATTTCGTGAATCTCTGAGATGGCGGGGCGTTCGCCAGTAATAACTTCGTTCATGGCAATCTTGCGGACGATGTTGTCAATCTGACCGCCGGAAAAATCATAGTCCTTGGCAAACTTGGCGGCGTCTTCTTTGTTGAGCCAGGAGAGTTTGTTCATCCAGATGGAAGTTTTGGCTTCGGTGGATGGATTTTCAAACTTGATTTTGAAAAGGAAGCGGCGTTCAAAGGCAGAATCCATGTTTGAGGCTAGGTTTGTTGTGGCAATAAAAATGCCTTGAATACTTTCCAGTTCTTCAAGAATGATATTCTGGATGGCATTTTCGGTTTGGGCTACATTACCTACTGTAGAGTCCTTTCGCTTGGAAATAAGGGCATCGGCTTCGTTGAACAAAAGGATTGGCATGGGTTCTCCCTTCTTCTGGGCAAACTCGCAGGCATTTTTGTAGCTGGTGAAAATTTTTTTCATGCGTTTTTCGCTTTCACCAAACCAGGCAGATTTTGCCTCGCTGATATCAACGTGAACAATGGCGCGGCCGGTTTCTTTTGCAATCTGCATTACGCTTTCTGTTTTGCCAGTGCCGGGCGCTCCATAAAGCAGTACAGCCACACCAATAGGCAACCCATCTTCCTTCAAACGCTTTTGAATTCCACGAAGTTTATCTTCTTGCAAAGCATTCTTAAGGCAGTCAATCTCCTTCTGATTTTCCTTGCTGTAAAAAAGAGTCTTTGACTTTATGGCATCGGTCTTAATAAGATTCTTTTCGTTGATTGACTCTTCAAACAAAACGGCCTTGTCGCCAAGCAGGAGCTTCTTACCCTTGCTGGTGAGAGTAATTGTAGCATCAGAAAGATTTCCCTTCTTTTCAAATTCTACAAGGCCTTTGGTAAAAAGCACATGGGTTTCTTCCATCATCTGCTTAGAAATTCTAAAGCGCTCGTTGCCTTCATACAAATCGCAGATAGTTGAATTCAAATTTGATTCATCACCAATCATTACATCATTGGCAAGATCATAAAGAATAAAACGATTACCAGAATCGCTGACTTCTTTTTTTACACGCTTCACCAGTTCAAGTTTTCTATGCTTATACTCATAATCATCGAGTATTTCATAAAGTCTTGATGCGCTTAAATCATCACGAGTTCTAGATTCATAGCGTTCAGCAAAATTAGAAAGGAATTCGGTCTCATCCATTTCGTTTTTTGCAGGAGGAATATACTCTGTATTATTATATATCGAATCACTAAAATCACCTGACGGCATAACTTCTGAATTCCAGTTGCGTCTCATCAAAAATCTTTTTTCCAAAAGAACATCAATTTCCTTTTTCCAGCCCATAATAGACATTGCAGGAACATCCAAAATATCGGATAAATCGCTGAGCGAAGATGTATCATCATCTTCAACATAACGTTCGCAGATGAGACACAAAATCCAGATCTGAGTACCGGTAAGCTTGTAAAAGGCCTTTAAACGTTCCAGGGCCTCTGCATATTTTTTAGATTTCTTAGGCTTGAGCTTTGATTTCCTAAGAGCTGTAAAAACACACGACATTGCCATAGCAATATTCCATCTTACCTTCTTTGCATTGTTCTTCTTCTGTTCTTCCATTTCTTCGTTCATAAATCACCTCTCATTCTACGCATATTAATATAGTTGGCGGTGCTATCATTTCATGAGATTTTTGAGATTTTTTTTGAGAAATTTTATTTGATTATATTAAGAAAAAAATATCCCGGCATTAAAGTTATGGTTTAATGTTGAATATCATGAATAGCCGCAATATCCAGAATAATCAGTGGAACTGTATAAAGAATTACATTCAAAAGTGCCAGGAAAGAATACTGCTGTAAAGCTTCCTGCCAGGGCTGCGCGTTGTAAATAATTCCGAAAAGGGTGCCTCCAGCCAAAGAGACAACATATACAAAAATCAATTACCTATAACAATACAATTCCGCGCTCTCATTTCATGATAATTTAATCACATCCCAAAATCTTCCCCGTCAATTCCTCAACAACAGCATCTACGCTGTGAAGCTTTGTCTGGCTTTCGGACTGATATTGGGCGGTGTATAATTGAACGAGCTGGTCTTTTTTGCCCTGGATAATTGCGAGCTGATCTTTTAGAGAGGCTTCCTGTTCGTCAAGTTGTTCGAGGGTGGCGCCACCAGCGGATTTCATTTTGCGATCGATGTTGGATTCTACGCGGGACTTTTTTTTGTTGTTGGAATCGATTTGGGATTGAAGTTCCTGGATTTCTTTGTTGGCCATGTCGGCAAGGGTTTTTGTAAAAAAGTCAAAGGCTTCGGGTTTGTCTTTGTTCATGGCGACGGCGGCCTGAATATCGCTTTGATTTTTTTCGATTTGTTTTTGTAATGATTCATTTTCTTTTGTGATGTTTAAATATCTTACCTGAGCCTGAGTAATGAGTGTGCGGGTTTCTTCTATGATTCTGAGTTTGCGTTTTACAGGGATGGCCTCATGCTCAATCATAAGGGCGGCTTTCATCTCGGGAGATTTTATCAAATCAAACTTTAATTCTTCGGGATTAATTTCTTCAACATTAATTCTGTCGCCGCGGTAACTCCAAACAGCATCAATACGGCTGGCTTTTTCATCGTGCTTCTGGTAAATCAAAGAGTCCAGCGAATTGTACATAAGCGGATAAACAACATGAACTTTTTTCTGGCGGTTGCCCTGTCTCCACAAACGTCCTTCAACCTGAACGGGCTCCGTAGGATTCCAGCCGAGCATACAATTGTACAAAACAAGAGTGTTTCCATTTAGATCCACGCCCTCGCTTATTGTTTCGGACCCAATGAGGATTTTAAGTTTGCAAGACGGATCATTAAACTCTTGCGTGATTTTGAGTTTGCACTTTTCTGTTGTGGCAGAATTAATCATTGCAATGGCTTCGCCGGGGATGCCCTCTGCTTCAAGAAATTTCTTCAACAACGAAGATTCCTTTACCCCGCGTGGAAGATAAACAATCTGACCACATTCTGGCCGAGCTTTATATACATTGCGGATTACGCAGGAAACAAGCATGAGCTTTGGAGACGATGTCACAAATTTATCCATAGCAGGAATCTTGATTTTACCCGTAGCGTTCGATACAAGCGTTGGCGAAATCATGAGCATGCGCATGGCATTCATTCCGGCAAAAATTTTTCCAAGCTGATTTGTACTGGAAATCCTGTCAATTTCATAATCGTAAATCTCTTTTTGCAAATCGGTCATTTCGATTTTTACAACATGAGTTTCCTTCTGCGGCCTGTTGATTTTTGCTTCTTCGGCATCGACCTTATCAATGTAATGCTGAATAAGATGCTGCAGGGCATCAAGCGAACGGAAGTTTTTCATTACGGTTTTGCGCACAACCTGATTTTTATTATTCACCGACCATTCGATTTTTATTTCTGCAAACTCATTCAAAAAATCATTGATGCTTTCATAACCGATTTTTCTGAGTTCTTCGCCACCAATAAAAAGCAGCGTTGAATAAATTTCCATTGGAGAATTTGTGAAAGGCGTTGCAGAAAGAAAGAACACATTTTTGCCATTGCTAACGTGATGAATATATTCGGTAAGTGCAAACATCTTTACTGCCCTGACAGACGGCTCACCATAACCAAGCTTTGCAAATTCAGAGTGTCCGCAGCCAGTAACTTTTTTGATGAGATTTTTATAACGATGCGCTTCATCCACAAGCAGAAGATCTATACCAAGTTTTTCTGCATAAACAAACTGCTCCAGCGAAAGTTCTTTTGGCGGAATCAAAGCTTCTTCAACTTTTTCTTTTGTAAGAATATGACGAAAACTCTGACGCAAATAATCACAGCTGTCTTCATTAAAAAGAATCTTTTCTGTTCCTTCGGCAGTGCAGACAGAAATAGAATTCTTTGGCAGCAAAAATCCTTCGTTGTTATCTGCAAAAACAGAATCCATGCGAAGGCGATCAATAACATCATTGTTCAGATTTTCAAGTTCATTAAGCGGAATGCAAGGAAACAGCTCTTTAATATCATGCACCCATTTTGAATAAACAGCCTTTGGCACAATTATAAGCGGACGCTCACACTTGCCATGCTGCATCTGATAAATTACAGAAGCAATTCCTGTTGCAGTTTTTCCAACTCCTACATCATAAGCCAGAAGCCCGTTTTCTTTTGTACAAAGAAAGGCCATTCCTTTTGTCTGCTGTTCATGAAAAACAAAAGGCTTACCGTTATAAGTTTCAGAAAATCCGTAAAGCGAATAATCAAAATTTTCATAATCGACCTGAGGGAATGAATTGTAAGTTTGATTCCAGACATCCTCCACAAGGGTCTTCTGCTCATTGTTAAGCCCCTCGTGCAAAAACCGGTCAAACAAACTTTCAGCAGTTTCCATGCGAAGGATTTTATATTCTTCGTTTTCTGTCTGACTGAGCGATTTCTTTTTTAAGGGTAAGGTCTCTGCATAATCACGAACATCGCGCCATTCAATTCCTTCGGGAAAATCGGTTTTAGAAATTGGAGACTCCAGCCAGGAAATCTGATCATAACTGTCGTGCTCATTCTCTTCGGCCTCTGCCGCGCCCCTGCAAATCCAATGATAAAAAGTCTTTTGCAAATCAAGCCCGGCTTCTACCAGCTTTTTTATGAGAATAGAATGAATTGAAAAATGAATGTCCGAAAAAGATTTCCGCACAGATTATACCTCAAAAATTTATGAATCTACCTATAAATATAGTGCAAAAGACTCTCATTTTGTGAGAATTTGAAAAGTATTTTTGGATTTTTTTACGATGGATTCGAT
>JBGVAV010000075.1:0-3227 GCA_045224915.1 Treponema sp. | reverse complement strand
GTTCTGTCCGAACATCAGAGCTGAAAAATGGAACAATCCAAAAGACTTTAAGTGGGAAGCCGGCAAAGGCTTTGTACCACAGAAAGCAGTCCTCGGTGAGCCAATCGGAAACCTGGCAAACAATGACCAGTATCTTATCAATCCGATTTATGAAGAGACAATCATGCAGGAAGCCGCAAAGCAGTCCGTAATGATGAATCTCGTAACTCATCGTCCGATGAATGGACCTTCAATCTTCATCCCGGAAAGAGACCGCGGCGGAATTGAATTGAAGTGGCTGACTTCATACGGTCAGAAAATTGACGCTACAAAATCAAACATGCCTACACGCACAGAGCTCAAGGCTTACACCCTTGCAGGCTATGTGCCATTCTTCGACGAGTTTGGAGAAGATGTTTTTGTAGACCTTGGAAAGATGTTCCTGGAAGACTTCACCGAAGCCTACGGTCAGGAGTTTGACCGCCAGTGTTTGATTGCTGATGATGACCCGTTCACAGGAGCCATCAATATGTCACAGGCCGAAGTCTGCCGCATTCAGGGAACAGATGAAACTCATCTTACATACCTTGATTTTAGAAACGCAGAACTGCAGGTTGAACCGGAAGAAAGAAAGTATTGCAAATGGTTCTTGAACGAAACCGTTCTCAACTACATTGCAAACATTCAAGACGACAACCACAACCCAATCTGGAGAAAGCCAGGCGACGGAATGCCAGGAAGAATTGACGGATACGATGTTGTGGAATCTAGACTGATGCCGCAGCTTGCCGACCTCGAAGCCGACAGCGTGATTGCCATCTTTATGAATCCAAAAAGAATCATCCACGGCAACCGCAAGGGAATCGAAATCAAGCGCTTTGATGAAACAACAGAAGGCCTGGAATACGGAGAGCTTTTTATGCGCTTTAGAAAGCGTGACGGCTTCCTCGTTACACGACCTAAGAAGAATATGGTTCTCCTTAAGACCGCCGAAGAATAAGTTACTGCAGCCAGCGTGACTTATACATCACTATTCCAAAAGCCAATTGTAATATTGGCCTTTGGAAAGCGGGGGCGAAAAAATTAAAAACCGAAGTGAAGGCAAATGCAAGGCTGCGCAGCACCCGACAGGGCTTGGCCTTGTATTTGACTGAACGAAGGTTATACTTTCCAGAGCCCTGCTTTTCCGAGTGCGAGGACACATGCATCCATTTCCATTTGAAGAACTCCAGAAAATACTTGAACTTAAAGACACAGAACTTGAGGTAGACGAATTACTTTTTAAGTCTACAATTTCATACGTTGAAAAGCTTTTAGAGTTTCCGCTTGAAGATCATAATTACAATGAATTACAGACAGTAAAAGATTTAAAAGTGTTCACAAAATATGACAACATAACAGAAATGGTGAACATCACAGATATGAACACAAAAGAAAGAGTTCCTAACTGCATAATAGACGGAAGAACAATATTCCTACTCTCAACAGAATATGAAGGACACGTTTTATTCTTAAATTACAATGCAGGCTTTACTCCTGAAACAATGCCGGCTGAATTAAAAGAAGCAATCATTAAACTGTTTCTTCTTAAAAAGAAAGAGTTCATTAAACAGCAGAATAATGAAGATGATTCCTGTTATGAAATGCCGGTAGAGATAAAAAAAACAATAGATGTATATAAAAGAAAATGGCTTTGATAAACAATTTTGAAACAATCTACAATGAACTTGAAATTCTCTTAATAAACAGGCTTCCGGAAAGTATTGCGAAAATAAATAAGGAACATAATGATGGAATAATATTAAAGCCGTTCCAGAATACAAGTCTTGAAGAAAACTGCTTAAAAACACCATCCTTCTCTTTCGAAATAGAAGAAGCTGAATATACAGAAAAAGACCGGATTATTGAAAATACTATTTATACAATCAGTCTTGAAATAAAACTGAGTCCTGAACCTCTTATCTTTTATCGTTATGTAGAGGCTATAAATATGACGATAAAAGAATGTGAAGGCTTTCAGGAAATAAAAATCTTGAGCACCTTGGGGAATAAAGTCTTCATAAGAATAACTATATGAGGTGCTTATGAACTTAGACAAAAAGCTTACAAAATATGCAAAGCAGATCAAAAACCCAAAATACTACGGTAAAATCCTGGACACCTTAGATAAAGCAGACAGAAAAAACTATCAATTCAAAGATTTCAGCATTTATGATTTAGAGTATATCACTGGCGAAATCTGTTCCTATTATAATGCAATCCAGACAGACGAAGAAGACAGAAGAATGATTAAATACTGCAATTCCCTCTGGTTTATAATTAGTGACAAGAAATACATCCTATGGGAAACTGAAAGCCTCTTTATAGCCTTGGGATTTATGATCAGAGGTTATTTAATGATGTTCTTTGTAAAACTTACACAGCTTATAGACCCAGACAGAGCCTTAGATACCCATAATATTGAATGGGATATGTATTTGATTCATGGCGGATTAAAGGCTGCTGAGTTCTTTGAATGTGAAATTGATGAGGTTGAAGAAAGAAGAATTGAAATTGACTTTTAACCTTTGATTTCAAGGAATGGCTCTGAAGATTCTTCAAGCCACTGGATAATCTGCTCTTTTACTGATTCAATTTTCTGTTTTGAGTTTTTACCACGAATTGCACATTCCCATACAAAACATACCCGCCAGCACTGTTCCTGATAATACTTTAAGTTTTCAGCATCACGCTTCTTATTTGTTTCAAACTTCTTTTTCCAGAATTCAGGATTTGTCTTAGGGTAAACAAAGTAACGGCATCCCTCATGAGCATGCCAGAAGCAACCATTTATAAAGATTACTGCATAATAATGAGGAAAGATAAGGTCAGGTTTTCCAGGATAACGTTTATCACAGATTCGGTAACGAAAACCGGCCTTAAAAAGAGCTGAACGTATCTGTTTTTCGGGTTTCGTATTTTTAGCCCGGATATGAGACATATTCTTATGGCGGTCTTCTGATGATAAAACATCCATAAAAATATTATAATGAATAATAAAAAAAATTATAGCATTATATTATAGTGTCATTCTTTGACACCATCATGGTGTATAATTTTAGTATACATCATGATAAAAACATGGTATAATAAAAATAATTAAAAAGGGAAAAATGGGAATGGGGACTAATAAGGGTGGACGACCAGCTGGTCGTATTAAAACAGCTAAAATCGAAATTACATTAGAACCATCTGTAAAGGAAGATTTT
>JBGVAV010000074.1:0-21122 GCA_045224915.1 Treponema sp. | reverse complement strand
GCATTGCGTATGGATCGTAGCCGGCGCTCTGAAGAATATACAAAGCATTTTTGTCTGCTTCGAATTCCTGTTCTTTTGAGAAACCTGTATTTACAAGAGTTTTTACAACTTCGTTAGACATGTCGCTGAATGTATCTACAGCTTCCATGACTTTCTCCATTTGCTTATTTGAAAGTTTTACACCCGCTCTTTCGTTTGCAACTGCAATACTTGTAACGGCAACTGCTTTTGATGTAGAAGAAACTGCTGAACGAACACGGCTTGCTTTAATTGCAGATACACTGTGTCCAAGCTGAACGTGTGCAACTTCATGCGCAATTACTGCAGCAAGAGCATCCTCTGAATCTGTACAGTCAATCAAACCGCGGCTTACAAAAATGTGGCCTCCAGGAGTTGCCATTGCGTTGATTTCATCAGTATCAAGAATTACAACATAGTAGCCCTTGAAAAGATATGGCTTGTCTGAATTCATTACGAGAGTTTCGCAGATTTTGTTCAGATAGCTTGTCATCTGAAGATTTCCATGGTCTACAGGGAATTGTGTTGCAATAGATGCAGCAACTGAACGTCCAATATAATATTCTTCTTCTGGTGTGATTGTTTCAGAAGCTTTTTCGATTGATTCTACACTTGATGTAATTGCTCCAAGAACAGCCATCTCTGTACTAAAGCCTTCGTCTCCGCCTGGTGCTGGCAAAGATACACAAGATGTAAAGCCTGCCAGAATAAATGCGGCAGAAATACCTAAAATAATTGATGAATGTAAACGTCTCATTCTTCTGCCCCTCCGTCATTAAGCTGGCCTGCTTTAGCAAAGGCAATTGCTTCTGCTTCAGGAGCGCCTAAGGTTTCTATGTAATCTACAATATCAAAATTCATTTCATACTGTTCTGCATAAACAGCTTCTATTGTAGAGTTGAATCCCTTTCCGGCAAGAGCAATTTCGTCGGCATTAGCAGAGGTAGCACTCGCTTTGTCTTTGATTTTCTTTGAAGTGAGAGCCGAAGCTGGTAACCAGCCTTCTACACTTTTATCATCAACAAGCTGAACATACACCCATGATTTTTCGGTTTTAAGCACCATGACAGCAGAAGCATATTCAACCGAACCAATTTTCTTTGATGATGCCGCAGGTTTTGCTTTTAAAGGAGCAGGGTCTATTGCGACATACTGTGGTTTTGACGCTGCAAAAATAGGCAACGTCAGGCAAATAATAGCCAAAAACAACACTAGTTTTTTCATAGCTTTTTCCTCATTTACAATTATAACATAAGATTTACAAACGTAAACAAAAAGTTTATATTTTAAAAACCAACTATGAAAGAGACTGTTACAATAACCGTAAAGCCCGAACAGGAAAAAAACACAAAGCTTATTGAAAAACTCGTTCTTTCGCAGGTAAAAAACCGCGGTTCAAAAAGAACTCTTGTTTTTTGCAAACGCTCAGTTGATGCAAGGCACGGACAGGTAAAGCTTCATTTGCGATATGATGTTTATATTGATGAAGAGCCTCCTGCTTTGCAGACAAAGCTTCCTGTTTGGAAAAAGGCAGACGGTAAGCATACAGTTGTAATTATTGGATCAGGACCTGCGGGCCTTTTTGGCGCCCTTAAGCTTTTGGAATATGGAATAAAGCCAATTATTATTGAACGGGGTCCTGATACTACACAACGCCGAAAAGATATAGCCCTTATAAGTAAAGAGGATTTTGTAAATGCAGAAAGTAACTATTGCTTTGGTGAAGGCGGGGCCGGAACTTTTTCTGACGGAAAACTTTACACACGCTCAAACAAACGCGGAGATATAAGTTCTATTCTGCAGATTTTTCATGCCTTTGGCGCTGATGAAAAAATCCTTACAGATGCACATCCTCACATTGGAACAGACAGGCTTCCAAAAATCATAAATGCCATGCGCAACAAAATCATAGAGCTTGGTGGTGAGGTGAGGTTTAATACCAGGTGCACCGATTTTATTGTTGAAAATGGACGCGTGAAAGGGGTTGTGGCTGGCACGGAGATTCCTGCTGATGCGGTGCTTCTTGCTACGGGGCATTCCGCCACAGACATTTACATGATGCTTGCAAAGATTGCCCCAAAGGCGCTTGAAATAAAAACCTTTGCAATGGGTGTACGCGTTGAACACCCGCGTCAGGTTATAGACCAACTTCAATATCACGGAAAACAAAATCAGGAGGGCGGACAAAACCTTGGAGCCGCAGAATACAGAGTAACAACACAAGTTGATGGCAGAGGTGTATATTCCTTCTGTATGTGCCCAGGAGGCTTTGTAGTTCCTTCTGCAAGCGGTCCTGATGAAATTGTTGTAAACGGGATGTCTGCAGCGGCACGAAACTCTAAATGGTCAAATGCTGCAATTGTTGTAGAAACACGCCCGGAAGATATTCCTTCCACATTCCTTGACCAGGCAAAAAAGCTTGGCTCCGCTGACCTTGCAGGCCTCCTATTCCGAACAAAAATTGAACAGGATGCCAAGACAAACGGAAACGGACAGGCCGCCCCTGCCCAGCTGCTCACAGATTTTCTTGAAAACAAACAGACTCCCCAGGAAAACCTCCCAGCCACAAGCTATACACCTGGAATTGTAAGTTCAAATCTTAACGACTGGCTGCCCCCTCAAATTGCAAATAAACTTGCTCAGGGAATGCGCCAGATTGATCAGAATATGAAAGGCTTTATATGCCCTCAGGCGCTTATGATTGCCCCAGAAACACGCACAAGCACACCTGTACGCATTCTTCGAAACAAAGAGACTTTTGAATGTACACAGCTTAAAGGACTGTACCCTGCAGGAGAAGGCAGCGGTTATGCAGGTGGAATTGTTTCAAGTGCAATGGATGGGGAAAATGCGGCAAGGGCAATTGCGTGCGCTCTTAAATAAGATTCTTCTTTCCCCAGGCCTGCACCAGCGACCCAGGGTCTTTGCTAAGTAATACCTTTACCAGAAGCAGATTTGTCTGACTAAATACATTCTGCATTATTTCCTGCTGTTCATCGGTAAAGCGGCTAAGAACATAATCTGCAACGCCAATGTTTGGATTTTCGGGCCTGCCAATTCCAAAACGCAAACGATAAAAATCGGCTGTATTAAGAACTGCTTTTGTAGAACGAAGCCCGTTGTGACCGCCAAGGCCACCACTCCATTTAAGGCTTACAAATCCCTGTGCAAGCTCAAGCTCATCATGAACAACAAGAATTTCTTGGGGCAGGATTTTATAGAATGAGGCGGCTTCAATTATACTTTCACCGCTCAGATTCATATAAGTCATTGGTTTTAAAAAATAAATATGTGCTGGTGCTTCCTCGGGAACAAGAACGGGAGACCCGTCTTTTTTAGTACAAATCTTATAATCGCATGCCCACTGGGCAAGCTCTACAGGAGTAAAAGAAGTTATCTCTCCTTTGAACTTGCTCTGCCAGCTAAGGCGTGAAGCAAAGGGAAGAGAATCCTCAAAATACCAGGCAACATTATGACGAGTCTTTTCGTATTCTCTTCCGTAATTCCCAAGAAAGGCAACAAGCTTTATCATTTCTGCAAATCTTCCGGTGTCTTCTGGAACTTAGACATGTTGTAAGAAGGAATTTCAAACCAGTAAGGTGACTTATTACACTTTGCATAATAAAGGTTTGAAGAACCCTGATCTTCTGGATCTGCAGGAACAATATATGTTTCTACAATGATAACACCTGATGTAGTTCCGATCTGAACTGCAATGTAAGGCTCACCGCCAATGTCATCAGTTTTGCCATGCCACTTTGTTGTAGTAAGCGCATTGAATGAGTTGAGCCAGTCAGCAGATTTTTGAGCATCGAGTGTGATGTTTGCGCCAGAAATATTCCATACAAGATTTTCAGCCTCACCTGTTCTTGAAACAGCCCATGTTTCTTCACCTGGACGTGTAACAGAAACAGAAGAAATATCTACAGACTGAACAGAATAAACTGTCTTGCTGCGAACCTGATCTACAGTTTTATCAAAGATATTGCGGTAGTCCCCGTCTACAAGATAAATATCATTTGTACCGTTTACAGTTGCATAACACTGAATGCCTGTAGTTGCATCCTTTCCAAGAGTAAAGGTTCTTAGAACTTTGTCTCCTGCGCTGAATGTAACTTTGATTGCGTTATCTTCATCAAACTCATATTTTGCAACTGATGAAGAATTTGAAAGGCTGGCAACTTTATCAAGAGCCTTGATGTTCTGGGCGTAAGAAATCATTGAATCAATATTAGATTCAACAGCTTCAAACTTTTCATCATTGATAACCCATTTTCCTTCTTCGTTTACAATAGAAAGATTTCCATCATCCTTTTCAATCAAAATTTTATCTGGAGTATCTGTAAATGTAAAACTCTTTACAGTACTTCTAGAATTAAGAATTATCTGAACAACTCCGACAATCAGCAGAAGTACGTCGGCTGCAATTAAAACTATCTTTCTTGTTTTCATTTGTCTGCCTCACTTTTTTTGTCATTTTCTGCAAAGCGGTCATCATCAGGATTATAGGTTCTGTTGATTCTTGCCTTACGCTTGATTCTAAGTCTCCAAACAATAAGTCCTGCAATAACAACAAAAATAGCAAGACCGTATTCGTTCAAGAGCTGGAAGAAGGTTACCTTTGCCTTTGACTGTGTATTAAGAACGTTGATTGTTACACCCTTTGTACGCATTCTACAAAGCTCTTCGTTTCCGTTCAAATAATCAATTGCATTAACAAGTAAAAGCGCAATTCCCTGAGAAGCATCGTCTGGGAATACCTGAGGTGTTGTAATCATTGAAGTACCGGCAACAATGATTTTTCCAGCCTGCTTGCTCTTTGAAAGATGTGTAGAAATTGCGTAATCACCCTGACCTTCTTCTTTCTTTTCTGCAGAAACTGGAGCTTGGTCAAAGGCACTGTTGAATTCACCTTCGAGCAATACCATAAGGTTTCTTGTTGAAAGTGCTTTTGAATCTTCTGGAGGAGTAAGTACAAGCGGATTAAGCATAAGTCCGTCTGGTTCCTGTGTCCAGGCCTTTGCACTTGATTCAACAAGAACTGTTGATTTTACACCGGCAGTTTCTTTTATTTCCAAAGGAGCACTCTGAAGCATAATTACGTTTCCAAGATTGCTTGTGATTGCATTCTTGTTATTAAGCTGTTCCTTCTGCAAAAGTGGTGCCCAGTAAAGTTCAAGAATTCCATACTGATTATGATAAGTTTCGCAACACTGAGTATCCATTACGTATTTTTTAGAAATTGTAACGCCATACTTTTCGAGCAGTCTGTTGATGTTTACATCATTTTCAATATAAGTTGTCTGCTGGCCGTAGAAGGAATTGTTTGACTGCATTTCCTGCAAAGGATCTACAAGGAACAGAACGTTTCCGCCACGCATAATGAACTGGTCAATCTTGTAAAGCTCTTCTTCTGTCATATCCTGTTTAGGACCGTTTACAACGATGCTCTTCATTGAAGCAGGAATATCATCTGTAGACAAATCAAGAGTTTTAATTTCGTACAAATCAGAGAGTGCTGTATTAAAGCCGGAAGCGCCTTCTTTAGTAGCAAGATCAAGCTCGCCGTTTCCAATAATGTATCCAAACTGTGTAGGCTTAGAAATAAGGCTCTGAACTGCTTCGTTGATTGATTCATCAATTGTGTCTAATCCAACAACTGCATAGTTATTAAAGAAGATGTCCTGAATCTGAACAGGAAGTGCAATGAATCTTTCGCCATATTCAACAACTACACCAATACAGCCTGTTTCCATAATGCCGTTTGCATTTCTGTAATTAATCGGCTGAATTCCGTAGCGTTCAACATATCCGTTTACTTCATCTACTGCAGGATGAATAACATTGCATTCAAGCTTATCCATCTTTGTTTTATTAATTTCGCGGCAAACCTTTTCAATAGAATCCTCGAATACATCTACTCCAGAAATTCTAAGAGACTTGATTGCACTACTCATAATTACATTAAGCTGAATCTTGTCGTCGCCCTTTAAGGTTTCAAGAGAAGCGGCAGTATTAATCATCTTTGAGATTGTAGAAGTGAGCTTGTATTCAAAGCCTTCTGAGCTTGTAACAGGATCGATGAGTTCAACAATATCACCATAAGAAATTGCAAGACCCATGTAAGTCTGTTTAACACCAATCTCATTATTATTTACTTCCTGAATCTGTACCTGCTTTAAGCCGTAGTTCTGTGCAAGACCCTGATTTTCTTCTTTAGACAAATCCATAAAAGAAACAGAGAAATTCTTGTTTGCGGCACGCTTGTATTCTTCAAGTAAATCTTCTACATACTGAGCAACTGAGCTGTACTGAGCAGGAAGCTTTTTATCAAAGAAGACACGGATAGAAACCGGTTCATCAAGATTTTTTACAATTGATTTACTTGCTTTAGAAAGCGAATATGATTTTTGCTTTGTAAGGTCTGCACGAATATAAGCATTGCTTCCAACAAAATTAAGGAGAACAAGAAGAATTAAAAACAAAATAAAATCAGAAGCAGAGCTTTTAAACCATTCAATAATCTTTTTCATCTTCCTCACCTCCTACATTTTATTTTTTGATTCGGCACGAACTGTGCACACAAAGAACAAGGCCGTAAGCGAAACAAAATAAAGCAAATCGCGGGTATCAAGAATACCTTTTGAAATTGAACCAAAGTGAACCGATGCCGAAATGAAAGAGAAAAGTTTTACAATTCCATCTGGCAGGAAGACTAAGAAGGATTCTACAAAAGTAAGTGCCAGACAAATTGCCATGGCAACCGCAAATGCTATAATCTGATTTTTTGTAATTGAAGAACAGAACAAGCCGATTGCGCTGTATGCGGCACAAATAAAGATTGCTCCAAGATATCCTCCAATAATTGGACCGTAATCTGGTGAACCAAAAATCTCGGCAGTAATTACGTAGAACAAAGTAGGTGCGAGCATTACAAGTGCTTCTACAAGTACTGCAAGATACTTTCCTGTAACAACATCAATTTCTCTTACAGGCAGAGTCATCAAAGTTTCAATTGAACCAACACGTTTTTCTTCTGAGAATACGCGCATTGTAATTGCAGGAATAAAGAAGGAAAGAAGTATTGGTAACAAAGAGAAGAAGTTACGAAGCTCTGCTCTGTTCTGAAGGAAGAAGGTTGCAAAGAAAAGCAAACCGTTTATAACAAGGAAGAGGCCTGTAACAATATAACCAATTGGTCCCGAAAAATAAGAACGAAGTTCCCTGCGTAAAATTACAAAGGCAGGATTTTTTGCTTTAACTTTTTTATCGCTCATTTATTTTGCCTCCGTGAGAGCATGGAATACATCTTCAAGAGAGTTAGACTGCATTGCCATTGCATAAACATCGCAGCCGCTTTCTACAAGAGCTTTTACAAGAGCAGGTCTTATTTCTGTTTCGCCGTTTACAGAAACAACAATTTCGTTGTGTCCGTTTTCAACTTTATTTGAAGAAACATTTGAAACACCTGTTATTGCTTTTGCAGCGCTTTCTGCAGTTTTTGCATTTCCGTCAAACTCAACAAATACAGTTGTTGAAGATCCAATGCTGTTTTTAAGATTTTCAATTGAGCTGTCTGCAACAACCTTACCGCCAGAAATGATGATAGCGCGAGAACACAAGGTTTCTACTTCGCTAAGAATATGTGTAGAAATAATAACAGTTCTTGTTTTACCAATTTCGCGGATAATTGCACGAACGTCTTCTACCTGGTTAGGGTCAAGACCAGAAGTTGGTTCATCAAGAATAAGAATCTCAGGATCGGCCATGAGGGCATGTGCCAGAGAAACACGCTGTCTGTTACCGCGTGAAAGTTCAGAAATGTTCTTGCTCATTACTTCTTTGAGTCCGCATTCTTTGCACAAAGCAGGAACTTTTTCTGCAGGGTCTTCACCATGCATCTGGGCAATGTACTTGAGATAATCTTCTACAATCATCTCTCCGTAAAGTGGAGCCGATTCCGGCATGTAACCGATTTTCTTTTTTGATTCTACAGGGGCTTTTGTGATGTCTTCTCCGTCAATAAAAATCTGACCTTCCGAAGGAGCCAGGAAGCCTGTAATCATTCGCATTGTTGTAGTTTTACCAGCACCGTTAGGACCAAGCAGACCAACAATCTGTCCTGTAGGAATGGAAAAACTCACATCATTAACCGCACGAAATGACCCGAATTTTCGGGATACGTGGGAAACCTCTATCATTTGAGAGCCTCCAAATTTTTTTCTTATTATTGTTAAGTATAACGAATTTATGGACTTTTGTGAAATAATTGTTTGTTAATTATTGTTTCCATGCTAAAATAATGCAAATGGAGGCCCACATGAGCGATATTAATGAAGTTTATGAATTTATAAAAAAGTGCGGAACTTATTATCTGGCAACAGTAGAAGGCGACCAGCCAAGAGTCAGACCTTTTGGAACAATAAATCTTTTTGAAGGAAAGCTTTACATTCAGACAGGAAAAGTAAAAGAAGTTTCAAAGCAGATTCAAAAAAATCCAAAGGTAGAAATTTCTTGCTTTGCGGGGGCTGAATGGCTGCGTCTTGCAGGAGAGCTTGTACGCGACGACCGCATTGAAGCAAAAGAAGATATGCTTAACCATTATCCGGATTTAAAGAACATGTACTCGGCAACAGACGACAACACAGAAGTTCTTTATTTTAAGAATGCAACAGCAACTATTTCAAGCTTTACTGCTGCACCTAAAGTTATCAAATTCTAAGAGCTTAATTAAAAGCGTAATTTCTGCACCATCTGCCTCCGGTATATTTACCAAAGACGTATTTATCGGAGGCAGATTCATTTGAAATATAAAATCTTCCATCCACATATTCTATTTCTTCGGCCATTGGAGGGAGTGTATAGCACGCTTCCATATTCTGCATTGTAAGATTGTACAAAGGAACTGTTTCTCCACAAACCAGCTTTGTACCAGACTGTGAAATTTTGTTCAAATCGTATTTGTATACAAATGATTTTCCAAGTCCCCAGGATGTTGTGAGGTAAACAAAATTTCCTTCAAAACACATTCCCTGAATCTGGATTGGAATTGAATATGCAATCTTTGCTGTAGTAGTTTTTCCGTCCGGATTGATTTCAAAACCAACTGCAAGCGCGTATTGCAAACCGTCTGGGGTATTTACCTTGTGATCTTCAGAAAGAATATAGCGTGGATCTTCGCGGTAGAATTCTCCGGCAAAAATAAGACCATTACGTGTTGTACAATAGGCAACCTTAATTGCGTCGCCGCCTTTTTTAAGATCAAACACTTCGGAATATGAAACAAGAGCGCCCTTCTCTGCTTTATCTACTGCTGATTTTTTAAAGACATAAAAGCAACTGTCATGAGAACCTGCAACATAAAGCTTTCCGTTCATAAGAGAAAGTCCGCCGGCATGACCAGCATATTCAGTTCCGTCGGGATTTGCCATGCGCACAACATTCACAAGCTTGCGTGATTTTTTATTTACAACAAGAATTGGAGACGCAGAGCCGTCCTTCATGTAGCCGGTAAGATAAAAGTTTCCGCTTGCCAGATCGTAAGTAATTCCCTGGGCAATATAACCTTTGTTTGACCAGGGAATTACAAATGATTTTTTACTCTGTTTAAGACTTGCAGTAGCAGGGGCTTTTGTAAAAATGTTAAAAACAATTACAGCAAGGATAAAAATGCCTGCGAGCACGCAAACCACCCCTGCTGTAATTTTGAGGATTAATTTATTCTTCTGTGTCATAAACGTTAATGTGAAGATCTTTGAGCTGCTGTTCATCAACAGGACTTGGACATTCATCCATTGGGCTTGCAGCAAGATTGTTCTTAGGGAATGCAATTACTTCGTGGATTGATTCCTCGTGGCACATAAGCATTACAAGGCGGTCGAGACCTGGTGCAATTCCTCCATGTGGTGGAGCACCAAACTTAAAGGCTTGAACTAAGAAGCCGAATGCTTTTTCTGCACGTTCGCGGCTGTAGCCTACAATTTCAAAAATGCGTTCCTGGAGTGCAGGATCATTAATACGCATAGAACCAGAAGCAAGCTCGTAACCGTTGAGTACGAGGTCATAAAGGTCTCCCTTTACTGCACCCGGGTCGCTTTCCAAAGTGTCCCAGTATTGCTTCTGTGGAAGTGTAAACATGTGATGTTCTGTTTCCCAGTGATTTTCTTCTTCATTCCATGCAAAATATGGGAAGTCAATAATCCATGCAAAGTGGAATTCGTCGTCTGGATTATAGAGGTTTAAGTCTTTTCCAAGCTGTTTGCGTACTGCACCAAGAGCTGTACATGCAAGCTGCCAGTTTTCGTCGCTTACAAAAAGAAGAAGGTCGTTTTTCTCGGCACCAAGCTTAGAGCAGATTTCTGCTTCATGGCCAGCGTAGAACTTAGAGATTCCACCTTCGAACTTACCTTCGGCATCAACCTTCATCCAGGCCAATCCCTTTGCTTTGTAAGTTTTTGCAACTTCTTCGAGTGCTTCAATATTTTTGCGTGAGTATTTGTCTGCAACATTCTTTACAACAAGAGCTTTCAAACCGCTGCGTTTGTGGCGCTGAATATCACGGCCAGCATTAGCAGCACCTGCTTTGAATGCGTTAAAGTCTGCAAGGCCTGCCATAAATGATGCATCCTGCATTTTCATATCAAAGCGTAAATCAGGCTTGTCTGAACCGTAAAGATCAAAAGCGTCTTCCCAGGCAATGCGGTCAAACTTAGCAGGCAGGTCGTAATTCAAAGTCTTTTTGAAAATGTACTGCATCATGCCTTCTGTTGTGCTAAGAACTTCTTCGCGGTTTGTGAAAGACATTTCCATATCAATCTGTGTAAATTCAGGCTGACGGTCGCCACGGGCATCTTCATCACGATAGCAGCGTGCAATCTGGAAGTACTTATCAAATCCAGAAACCATCAAAAGCTGCTTGTAAAGCTGTGGGCTCTGTGGCAATGAGTAGAACTTTCCTGGGTGAACACGTGAAGGAACAAGATAGTCGCGTGCGCCTTCTGGAGTACTCTTAATAAATGTAGGAGTTTCAATTTCGAGAAAGCCTTTTCCTGTAAGATACTCGCGTGTAGCAAAAGCAACCTGTGAACGCAGGATGATATTATGCTGCATTGGTTCACGGCGCAAATCAAGGTAGCGGTACTTTAAGCGCAAATCTTCGTTTGCAACTACAAGAGTTCCGTCCTTCTGGCGTACTTCTTCAATACTGAATGGCAATTCCTGAGAAGTAGTAAAAATCTGAATATCATTTGCTTCTACTTCAATTTCACCAGTTGCCATATCTGGATTTATATCTTTATCACTGCGGGCAGCAACAACGCCTTCAACAGCAATACAGTATTCACTCTTAAGGCTGGCAGCAATATTCTTAACATCATCACTTGCTTTATCGCCAACCATAACCTGTGTAATTCCATAACGGTCGCGCAGACGAATAAAAATCAATCCGCCAAGGTCACGGGTACGACTTACCCAACCATTTAAAACAACCTTTTTACCAACATCACTTTTGCGGAGCTCGCCGCATGTAACAGTACGCTTTGTATTTTCCATAATGGAATATTTTAGCGTTATAGCAAAGTTTTGTCATTAGCAGCCTTATTTTTCAAGCTCGTACCAAAGGGTTTTGTCGTTTGGCGAAAGCTCCGGTTTTTTCTTAGCAGAACCGCGGCTTCCATTTTGCTGCAACGGATAAAGCTTCCACTTTTTATTCTCAAACTCAAGGCTTCCTGTAGACCCAAGTGCCACGGCAACACTTCCGCTGCCAGCATATGGAGTTGTAAGATAAACATCGCCACGAATTATAGAATTCTCTGGAACAGATTTTTGAGATTTGCCGTACTCAAAAAGCTTCTCACCTTTATTACCGCTCCAGCAGCATGAGAAAATAAACCATTTTGCTTCATCAGTTTTTACACCCGCAACAACAGCAAAATCATCAGCCGGAACAAAAGTAAACGCTCCCGGCAAAAGTTCTAATTCTGGTTTTGCGCCAGGCCTTGTTATGCTTACATATACATTCTCGTTATTAAATACAAAATATCCGCGTGTAGCATCCCAATAAAGTCCACCGTTATCAAAGCCTTCGGAAGCATCAAACTTCATATACTTGCGGTTATCAACCTTTATAAAATCCTTATCCTGAGCATTATAGTTTGGATTGTCTGTTACAAAACACCCCAACTTAGCTCGGAGTGAGGCCTTCTGATTTGCGCCAAAACCTTCTGGCGGCACGTTATTCCAGGCGCTTCCCATTTTTGCAATTACATTTGCTTCGGTGTCTGGAGTAACTACATAATACATTGCCTTTTCAAACGGTTTGATTTTAAACTCACGAAAGATTCGGGCTGCAAAAGGCATAGCGGCAATTTTAGCAGGGTTAGAAGCCTGATCAAAATATCCTGTGATTTTTTGCTTGTCCGGATTTCTCTGCGAAAGCTCATAACAGAAAGTATAAATACAATCCCAATCCTGAAGACTCGCCATAACAGCAAACATTGGCATCATTTCTGAAGAATACTGATTTGGATATGGATGATCATATTCTGTAACAGAGAATGGTTTTCCGTAAACACGAAGCTTTGCAAGATTAGCAAGAGTTCCGCCATCCTTTGCGTTTACAAGGCTGGCATTCTTAACATTATAATTTCTTGTATCCCAGCCAGCACCAGGGAAAGAAGGATGATTCCAGTAAGCGTGAGAATCTACAACATCAAACTTTCTCATGACTGTAATAGGCGCACAAGGAAGAGCTGATCCAAATGTCAGGGCTTTTATACCAAGTGTTTCTTTTAAATAATCATTCATGCTGCCCCAGTAATCAGAATCAAGCTTAACAAGGAACTCTGCAACAAGCTGTTTAAGCTCTACAGGATATGCCCTGTATGTATCAAGCGAAGGAAATTTTACAGCATCCTTTTTTGCGATGCTGCTTTTTTCTATGCAAACAACATCTCCGCCTTTAGAAAGTGTTACGTCAGATAACTCAACAGTTGTGCCCGCGCTTTGTCCCATATTTCCAAAAGTAAGTCGTGGTTTTGTATCTTCCTGGAGAGCTGCAACCGCAAAAGAAAATTCCTGCCATTGTTTAGTAAGCTTTATTGATTTATCAAAGCCAAGATTTTTCCAAGGATCATGATTCATCATAACAGCAACATTTACTGTTGTTTCTTTAGAAGCCTTTGCCTTAAAAGAAATTGTATACATCTGCTCGTCTTCTGTCTGGAATCCAAAATAATCATATTGAATATGCCAGTTTTCTTTTCCGTTTGTTTTGATACTGATTTTTGTATATCCGTCATTTTCGGTTAAATCGGCTTTGGCCCCGCTGTGCTGTTCGAGAGTTGTAGCACCAGAAAGAAGATTTTCACCGGAGCTTTGTGACTGATTATATTTTTGAGCAAGTGTATTATAATTCAGGCCTTTTTCCAAAAGAAAATCGGTCCATAAAACATCAAGTTCCTGGCTCAGAGTTTTGGGATATCGATCAAGCACGTTGTCCAAAAATCCTTTTGTCATGGAGTTTTCATTATTAATTTCTACAAAAGCAACTGCAGGGTCCTGTGCATAAGTGAGCCCCGTATAAGGATTTTTATGATTGAGGATTTTTTCTGCATAAGCCTGCTGCTCTTTTTTAGCGATTTCATTCCAAAAGCCATAGCAGTGACGATCTTTCCAATCGGCAACCTTTTCAAGTTCTGCAGGAAGTCCGTTTTTAGAATCTGGATGAATTGTGCGTCCTGTAAGAAGATTTATATTTGAATAAATTCCGGCTTTCTTGAGTTCATAAAAAAACTTGTCAAAGCGTTCAAAGGATTTTTCATCAAATACAACTTTTTTTCCGCTGGAATCGTGTTTAAAAAAACACTTTGCCCAGTCGGAATCGGTGTGATGAAAACGGATACAGTTTATTCCCTGAGAAGCAAGAGTTTTTGCCCAGTATTCTGCATCTTCTACAGGAGGAAAAGCAGAAACGTTTGTTCCAAAAATCCTGATTCGTTTGCCGTCGGCATACAGGTGGCCGTCTTTCCCTACAGAGATTCGCTGTTTTTCTGTAATAGGCGTGTTCATATAAGAACAGTCTGCCACCGTTCCAGAATCAGCACGTGAAGAAAAATAAAAAGGATTGAAGTCTGCTTTAGCATCTGCCGCCAAAATTGAACTTCCACAAATTAACATAAGACTCCACCATAAAACAACCTTTTTCATGCATGCCTCCAAAAAAAAAGGTGTGATTAGCAAAACTATTCACACCTTTTTTAATATTAATTATCTTTATTATACACTAGATATTGATAAGGAACAATGAGAAGAACATATAAATGCTTGCAATGAGCATGAGCAGGTTTCCTACAAAATGCATGAATCTAACTTTCTTAAGATTGTAGAAAATAAACCCTGCAATGTAGAAACCTGCGGCACACAAAAGCATTGCAAAACATGCACCTGGAAGGACATCGTGTAAAACTTTAATCATTGCAAAAAGAGAAACAGCTGCAAGTGAATAAAGAACTGTATTTAATTTTGCATGACGCTTTCCGGCAATTGCATAGAACAAAATACCAATAAGATCTAAGCCCCATACAATACCAAACATTATCCATCCAAGCTCGCCCTGGATTTTTGTGATTGTATATGTTGTATATGCAAATCCTATGTTTAAGAAAACAAAAACGTGAGCAAGACGGTTGAAAACATTTTTTGGAACAAATGCTGTAAAGGCGTGCTGCAAACAACTGCTAAGATACATAAGAATCATAGAAACGCCAAACAAGGTGTAGCAGACAATTGTAAGGCTTCTAAAATCCATACCGTTACGGATACCAATTGTATCAAGAATTGCAGTTGCGGCAATAAACAAGGCAGCACCAATTCCCTGAACAATTGAAGAAGCAATTTCTTCGGAAGTTGAAAGAATACGTTCATTCTGTGTAATTTCAAGCTCGCGTTCTTCGGCAGCAATACGACGTTCTGCTCTTATGCGAGCCTTTTCATTGCGTGCATATTCTGCAGCAGCATATTTTGCCTTAAGACGTTCAGGATCCTTTGAATACTGAATATTGATTTCTCTGATTTCGGCTTCGTAATCGGCCTTGAGCTTCTTAAGACGATACTTCTTCTTTTGCTTTATTGATTTTAAAGTTGATTTTCTAACTGCTTTAGATGCAATTTCATCCTGGATTGTATCCTGTACATCCTGAATTGAATTTTGAACATCTTTAATAGTTTTTGAAATTTCCATTTTTACTTAACTCCTTTCTTTAGTGCTTCGGTATACTTCATAAAGTAAAACTCCAGCTGCAACCGAAACATTAAGACTGTCTATTTTACCGCAGGTTGGAATAGATACGATTGTGTCGCAATTTTTCTGCAGCAGTGCATCTATGCCAGAACCTTCGCTACCCATAATAATAGCAGATTTTTGCGCAAAAGATAAACCTGTTATGTCTTCTCCACCCGCATCTGCTCCGTAAAGCCAGAAACCTGCATCTTTAAGCTGTTCTGCAGCACGCACAAGATTTTTTACAATTGCTACCGGAACCCAGGCACTTGCACCTGCACTTGTACGACCTATTATTTCGTTAGAGGCAATATTGCTTGCAGAATTATGTTCCGGGATTACTACAAGAGATGCTCCAAACTGATCACAGCTTCGGATAATTGCACCTACATTGTGAGGGTCTGTTATTTTATCAAGGATTACAACAGTTTCGCGGGTGGATTCAGCAGAGCCTTCTGAAGAGGCAGCGTGTTTTTTAATCCAGGAATCAAAATCAACTAAGTTTTCGGCTGATTTTTTGGCACCCGCAATTGTCATGACAATTCCACGATGATCCTGAAGAGCTTCATCAAGATCTTTAACAAGGTCATCGAGCTTTTTGTCATCAACCTGTTCTGCAGTAACGCCAGCATCCTGTGCCGCAGCAAGAATTTTTTTTACGCGTGGACCCGGCTTACTGTAAAACAGCTTGTAATTAGAAGTATTTTCTTTATTTTTTGAAAGAGAACGGATTTTTTCTTCGATGGAGTGAAATCCAGTAATTATCATTATCTACCGCAACACTGTTTGTATTTTTTACCGCTTCCACATGGACATGGGTCATTGCGGCCTACTTTTGCACCAACACGCTGTACAGTTGTAGGAATTACGTTTCCGGCAACATATTTCCAGTCTCCGTCTACTTCGCGGAACAAAGAAATTTCGTGGTGAACATCATGCATCTGGTGGAGAGTATAATCTGCCTTGAATTCTACAATCTGTTCATTGTCTTTTTCGCCTTTTTCTGTGCGCAAAATCTTAAGACCATTCCACTGTGACTGTTTACTCCAGTCTTCTGTTGCTTTACGGTCAATTTCGCCTACTTCTTCGCCTTCAATACAAGAACTGATAATGTAATCAATTTCATGTTTTACATAAGAAGTATAGCGGGCACGCATACAAGCTTCGGCACTTGGAGCCTTTGTCTTTCCTTTAATAATCGGTTCACAACATTCGCCATAAGTTTTGCCCGAACCGCAAGGGCATAATTCGTTATTTGTACTCATATGGCCTATTTTAATGAATTCCATTTAGTTCGGCAATTGCAAGCCCATAGTTTGTCATAGGCACGCCTGCGGACTGTGCATTATGCTGTCGTTCAAGGACGTAGGCCTTGTTGAACATGCAGGCCCCGCAATGAATGATTAAATCATATTTCTGGAGCTCTTGGGTTGTCTGTGGAAAATCTGTACCGCGTACAAAGTCAATTTTTAGCTCTGGGGCACGCTTTCGGAGCAGATTTGGGATTTTAACAGTGCCTATGTCTTCTGTGGCGGGAACATGCGTGCAGGCTTCTGCAATCAAAACGCGGGAATTGTTTGTGAGAGTATTAATTGCTTTGGCGCCCTGTGTAAAAAGCTCAATATCTCCTTTGTGTGCGGCCATAATAATTGAAAAGGAAGTAAGTCTTGAGGAAGCAGGCTTGTTGTCATTTACAAAACGGAAAAGCTGAGAGTCTGTAATGATGAGATCCGGCGGATTTTTGAGGGAGTCTATTGTTTGTAAAAAGGTGTCCTGCGTGCAGCAATGAATACAAACCCTACGATCCAACAGACCGCGGATTGTCTGAACCTGAGGTAAAATGAGGCGGCCCTTTGGAGCCTGGCTGTCCTGAGGCATAACAAGAAGAACATTTTCTCCACTCTTGCAGTAATTTTCGGTTAGCGATGAATCAAAAAAGTCAGCCGGAACCTTTTGTTTAATTGCTTCAAAAAGCTGGGCCTTGTTTTTACCGGTAAGCGAATCTACAAAAATCGGAGGATTTTTTTTGAACAAATCAATTTGTTCGAGGTCGGGCTCTGATTCTTGAGTTTTTGTGATTACCCAGATAAGAGGCTTTTTGGATTGAATCAATTTTTGGAAAGCCGGGATGCCAAGAATTTTTTCAAAAGCACCCTGCTCCTCCAGCTCGTCAGCCGAAACAACCCCAAGGATAATATCGCACTTTGCAAGCGCTTCCCAGGTTTTTACAATTCGTTTTTGTCCAAGCTCAGAATCATCATTAAAGCCGGCAGTATCAATAAAGACACAAGGCCCTGCTCCCGGGAGCTCCATATTCTTTTGAACTGAATCTGTAGTAGTTCCCGAAAGCTCAGAAACAATAGAAAAGTCCTGCCCTACAAGCATATTCATCAGCGAGGATTTTCCACTGTTAGTGTTGCCAAACAACCCTATATAAAGTCTCTGTCCTTTTGATACTTCCATAACGACCTCCTAGAATCTAAAGTCGCGTTTGCCGTTTACTTCTTCTTTAAGATACTGAATACAGCGTTCGCGCACAAGTTCATTTGGAATTGTCAAAAGCTCTTTTTCAATAAGCTTGTCTCCAAGAGTTTTTGTGTCTGCAGCAGCATAATCTTCAAGATATTCTTTAAGAGTCATAAGTGCATTTGGATGACAGCAGTTTGCAATCTGACCAGATTTTACAAGCGACATAAATCTGTCTCCGGTTCGTCCGGCACGATAGCAGGCTGTACAGAAAGAAGGAACGTAATCCATTCTCATAAGCCAGTTTATAACTTCATCAAGAGTTCGGCGGTCACTGACATCAAACTGTGCAGTATCTTCAGGGCGTTCTTCTTCGCAATATCCTCCAACACTTGTGCGGCTTCCACCACTAATCTGACTCACCCCAAGAGCCAAAACTCTTTCACGAGACTTTTGTGATTCGCGGGTAGAAACAATCATACCTGTGTAAGGAACTGCAATTCGAATGCAAGCTACAATTTTTGCAAAAGTTTCATCATCAATAGCATCAGGGAAAAGTGAAGGATCAACGCCGTCTGCAGCACGAAGTCTTGGAACAGAAATTGTGTGTGGTCCACAGCCTTTGGCGGCTTCAAGATGCTCTGCATGCATAAGCTGGCCTACAAACTCATATTTGTATGTACCAAGTCCGTAAAGAACACCACAGCCAACATCATCAATTCCACCATCCATAGCGCGGTCCATAGCTTCGGTGTGGTAAGCGTAGTCTGATTTTGGACCAGTTGGATGAAGCTGCTCGTAGCGTTTTTTGTTGTAGGTTTCCTGGAACAAAATGTAAGTTCCAATTTCGGCATCCTTGAGTCGTGTGTAATTTTCTACAGTTGTGGCGGCAATGTTTACGTTTACACGTCGGATTGCACCGTTTTTATGCTTGATTGAATAAATAGTCTTAATTGAGTCTATGATATATTCAATAGGATTATTTTTAGGATCCTCGCCTGCTTCAATTGCAAGACGCTTGTGTCCCATATTCTGCAGGGCAATTACTTCCTGGCGGATTTCTTCCTGAGTAAGCTTTTTGCGCGGAATGTGGCGGTTTGTTCCGTGGTAAGGACAATAGGTACAGCCGTTAATACAGTAATTCGAAAGATAAAGCGGTGCAAACAAAACAATACGGTTGCCGTAAAATTTAAGTTTGATTTCTTTTGCAAGGTTTTCGATTTTCTGATTAAGCTCCGGAACTTCGCACGCAAGAAGAACTGCAGCATCGCGGTGATTAAGACCGTTACATTTTGCCGCTTCTTCCAGAATGCTTGTGATTAGCTTTTCATCGGTTTTATGCTTTTCGGCATAATCAAGACTTTCAAGGATTTCTTCATCGTTGATAAAATCCTCTGCTTTGCTAGACATTACATTGTAACTCATAAGTTGCTCCTGTAATCCCCTCGTTCATTCAAGAGGATTTTATAATTTATATTTTCCATTTCACGCATCAGGCTTTTAAGGCCGTCAGCAGTTTCAATACCACCTTTTGATTTTCCTTCGTACAAATCATATTTTTTGCGATTTTCCTCCGGCGACAGATTTGGCATTACAACATTTGCGCCCGCTCTTATTCCGTCTATTCGTCCTGTTTTACTTAAAGTGTTCAGAGCAGTGGTTGCAGGAATTAATGCATTTGGAAAAATCACACGAAGAAGAGATATTAAAAAAAGAGTCAGTTCTACATTGCCGGCGGGATGGTCTGCAAAAGGAGTTGCCCTGTGCGGAACAAAAGGGCCTATTCCGATCATGTGAGGTTTAAGCTCCTGAAGGAACAGGATGTCCTGGGCCAGGTCTTGGATTGTCTGAAAAGGCGCGCCCACCATAAAGCCGGAGCCTACCTGAAAGCCAAGGTCTTTTAAGTTAAAAAGGCACTCTTTCCTGTTTTCAAGACTTTGTGTTGCAGGATGCAGTTTTTCATATAAACGGGAATCAGCAGCCTCATGGCGAAGAAGATATCTGTCTGCACCAGAGTGCCGCCAAAGCTTGTAAGTTTCATAATCGCGCTCGCCAAGAGACAAGGTTACCGCGCAATCTGGAAACTGATTTTTGATTTTTGAAATTAAATCTGCAAGGCCCTGGGCAGAAAACTGAAGGTCCTCCCCGCCCTGAAGTACAAAAGTTCTGAAGCCTGTTTCATGACCACGTTTACAGCAGGCAAGAATCTGTTCATCAGTTAGACGGTAACGCTGCGCCTGTGAATTGCTTTTTCGGATTCCACAATAAAAACAGTCACAGCGACAGAATGATGAAACTTCTATGAGCCCGCGGATGAAAACACCGTTTCCAAAATGTGCCTGCTGCAATTCCCGTGCATGAGCAGTAAAGTCCGGCTGTAAATCTTTAAAATGAGAAAGGATATTTAAAATGTCTGATTTTGAGTATTCGTTCAAAACTGTCATTCGATTTTTTGGGGTTGCTGAGCCCGTCGAAGCACTATTTATTCGGAAAAACAGTTTTAGCACTGATGCCGTCAATTGCCCCAAGCTTTCCGCTCAATGCGTTAATCTTGTCCATAGGCGCATCAACAGCAACACTTATTAAAGAGATATTTTCTTTTTTGTAAGGAATACCCATACGGCCAATTATGTACTCGCCGTACTCATGAAGAATCTGATTCAGCTTTTCCACCGCATTTAAGTCCGAAACTGCAATGCCGATCAAAGCAACCTTTGTTTCCATAATAATTCTCCTTCCCCATCAGCACCCGCGCCCTTTCAAAACCGCCAGCCCTTTTGGGTTAGTAAAAATTTTGGTTTGCTATCTTTAATTATAGATATTTATGGGGATATTACAAGAGGCAAAAGTTTTATTCTGAAGTATTAACTTTTCCAAATATATGACTTATAATTTTTTTATGGACAACATGAACAAAAAAATTGACGCCTATTTATTCGGCCAGATTCTGGGGACTCATTCGTTTTTGCTTAAAGGGGGATTTTTGCAGCCGGATGAGTATTCTGAAATTAAGGAACAATATTTTCTTCCTGGTGGAGAAACCGGTACAGCAGCAACTGTGCTAGATTCTCTTGGTGTTTCAGTGCGAATTGCGGGCACCTGGATTGGAACTCAAGTTGCGCCAATGCTCAAGGATTTTTATAAAGATAAGAATGTAGATTTGTCACCACTTACTTTTACCGATGAACCAGGTGTTATGGATTATGTTGTAATTTCTGGACTTGTGCGCTCGCCTATGGGGAAGTTTCAGACACTGTTTTCATCCGGAAAGCGCTGGTGGAATATCCCGGAAGAAAAAGATATTGTTGGTTGCAAGGCTGCTGCTATAGATCCTTATTTTGGAGAAGACTCTCTCAAAGCT
>JBGVAV010000073.1:0-16885 GCA_045224915.1 Treponema sp. | reverse complement strand
GCTCTTTCTTATCTACAAGGATATTAGCCGCAACAGTGCTTGCTGTATTTCCGGCATTATCAGTTGCTGTAGCCATGATTGTTGCATTGCCACTTGCAGGAAGAAGAGAACTGATATCTGAAGTTGTATATTTTCCATTTGAAGGAGAACAAGAAACTGTTGAGGTTGTTCCGTCTCTTGAAAGAACGACAGTTGCAATTCCAGAAGCATCATCACTTACTGTAAGCGAAACAGGAAATGCTGCACTTCCGTTAGAGTAATTAATTCCCGAAATATCAGAAATAATTGTTGGTGCAGTACCATCAACCTTTATTGTATAAGTTCTTTTTTCTGATGAATTTCCTACGAAATCTACTGCCCAGATCTTTAGAGAGTTTGTTCCTGTTACAAAACCAGAGATGTTTGTATTGTAGGTTCCGTCTGTTGTTGGGAGAGATGTTGTATTTGTATCAGAATCTGCTGTAGCGTCAGGATTTAATCTATACTTAATATATGTAACACCACTACCACCTTCAGCTTCAGCATCTGTAAATACTCCTTCTACTACAAGGGTAGTATCTTTAAACCAAGGCGAATCAGACAGAGTAAGTGTTTTTTTACCTATTTTAATAGAGTCAAAAGAAGGGTTCTTTCTATCAACAGTAACCTTTACAGGATTTGAATAACCATGATTACCGGTACCAGCGTTATCAACAGCTTCAACACAAATATATACATCTGTATTGTAAGTGTCAGGAGCTACAGTATCTGGAACATTAAAGGTTCCTGACCAGGTTGAGCCACTGAGAGTTGGCTGAATTCCTGCATATTTTGTCCAAGAAGTGATTGTATCTGCAGTTGGTGTGGTAGCACCAGAAGAAGCTGTTGTGTAATAGAGGGTAATTCCTTCTGTTGTGTTTACGCCAGAACCAACACCGTCGCTGGCAGAACCACTTACAGAAATTACATTCTTTGTCTTTGCATTTGCAGCAGGAGTATTAATTACTACTGTAGGTGCAGTTGTATCACGCATTACATTTGCAATTACCTTTGAAGCTGTATTACCAGCTTTATCGCTTGCAGTTGCTGTTACAGATACAGTTCCTTCAACGAGCAACGACTGTATATCTTTAGTATATTCTCCATCTGAAGATGTACACTCTACAGGAGCTTTATCTCCAACTGTAAGGGTAACTTTATCTATTTCAGAACCACCCACATCGGCAACAGTCAATTTGACAATGCAGCTGTTAGAATTTGCATAAATTATACCTGTATGATTTGAGCTGATTGTTGGAGCTTTATCATCTACATTTACTATATATTCATCTGCGTTTGCATCAGACTTGTTACCAACAGAATCTTCTGCATAAATTTTAATAGTATTTGCACCTGTAGCGAGATCCTTTATATTTATAGTATAGCTTCCGTCTGATGTTACTGATTTTTCAGTTCCATAGGTTGTACTACCGGCAGTTTTTACCTGGTAATAAACTTTCTTTACACCACTTCCGCCTTCATCTGTAAAGGTTCCGTTTATATTTACAGTTGTACTATTAAACCATGTTGTTCCTAAAGCAGAGTCTGCAGTTTCTTCAACATTAAATGTTCCTTTATCTGGAGCTTTTGTATCAACTGTTACGGCAAGTGCTGCTGATTCTCCAGGGTTTCCTGTACCCGATTTATCCTTAGCTTTTACTTTGAAAGAAACAGAAGTATTTGCACCATCACTTACAAAAGAAGCATTTACATTACATGTCCAGTTCTGACCTGTAAGAGTTGGATTAGTTGCATATTTTGTCCAATCACCACTAGCCACCTTATACCACAATTCAAGGCCTGCAGTAGTATCTACACCAGCACCATTTCCATCATTTGCAGTTCCAGATACTGTGAAGGTTTTTCCTACAGTAGCACTAGCAGCTGGAGAGTTGATTGCTACAATTGGAGCAGTTCTATCTACCGTAACATTAGCAACAGGAACAGAGGTTGAGAAGCCGGCATTATCTGTTACTTTAGCACTGATGATAGCAGTACCATCCCCTGAAAGAAGTTTGCGAACGTTCACAGTCCATGCCTTAGGAGTTGGATCTTCTGCTATTTCTTCTGCAGTGAGTCCTAATGATTCACCAGAAAGTGTTACACTTTCATTATTCTGGTCACTTGTAAATACAATTTCTTTGATTCCCGAAGAACCGTGAGCAACATTTGGCTCATCAGATACTGTACCAGATATCATTACTGTAACATCAGGATTTGAATCATTTTCTACGAGTTTTACTACATTTGTATATACAGCAGCATCATGTTTCTGTGGAATTTTTGGTGCTGTAATATCAACATTCAATGAATAACAAGGGTATTCGACACCTTCAACTATTGCAGTGTCTAATCCTAAATTTCCTACATTATCTTCGGCTACAATTACAAGGTAATTCTTTCCTTCATTAAAGCCTTTAACTGTTGTTTTGAAGTTTGTTAAAACTGATGTTCTAAATTGAACATAGCCTTTTTTATTTGATTTGTATTGTCCTGAATCATTTGCTGTTGTAGTTGCAGATCCTCCAAAACGAATACGGTTAGCTGGAACTGTAACCCAGGTTTCAGGTGTATATGGTCCAATATTATACTCAACATTCTTTGTTTCAACTGCAATAGGAGAGAAGACATCTGTCTTATTTGCAATTACATAAGCTATTAAAGCTGCGTCATCTTTGAAGAAAATCTTACCTTCATTCGCACCAGTTCCGTGCACAGGATTTGTTCCCGTTGCTATTGTTGAATCAATTTTTACTTCTTCATTATTGAAGGTCTTGTAATAGAATTTATTAATTCCAGAACCATTCTCTTCATCTGGGAAGTGACCGCGGAGCTGCATTGTAAGAGAGCTTCCGTAAGCACCGTTAGAATACTTGCTTCCTACATCGCTCTCGTTAGCATCATTTGCCGCATCACCAATTCGGAATTCAAGATTTTTCGATGAGTCATCAATTAAGTGAGTTGTAGTTGGAGCAGTAACATCAAATACAATACTTAATGTTTCAATAGTTTCGCGTTCTGATTTATCTTTAACAGTTACTACAGCTGTTGCACCACCTGTCCAATTCTTTATGTCATCTTTAGCTATTGCAAAGTTCCATTTTCCTACAGTACCAGCATTTGTTGGGGTAAGAACTTTTGTGGTATCGGCAGTATTTGTTACCTTAAGTGTAACTGATGCAAGTCCTGTATCATCAGACGAAACACCCGAGATTTTAAAACTCTTATCGGTGTTGTTTACATAGTATAAGTTTTCTGATTTTTGATATGCATCTTTAAGAACATCATCTTTGTTTTCTTCAAGCTTTACGTTTGAATTTACAGGAGGTTCTGTGTCGATTGTAATATCAAATGCTTTTACTTCCGATGTAAAATCCCCTGCACGGTTCTTACCCTGAACAGAGAATTTTCCTGTTATAGTTGGTGCGAATACAGCCTTCCAAGAAATAATCTGGCTCTTATCAAGACCTGTTGTATTGTAAGATATATCGGTTTGAGTAGATGTTGAATATGTAACTGTTGGTGAAATTGTTGTATCGCCAATTTTGAATGTAAGCCCTTCTACACCACTTTGTTTATCTTCATAATCTCCTGTAACAGTAATAGATGAACCACTTTGAATATAAAGATTTGTATTCTGTTCTACAGTAAGTTCTGGTGCGGTTGTATCAATATTAACTGAAACATCACTTCCAGTTTTAGAATTACCAGCAACATCAGTTGCACGAGTCTTGAACTTAAGTCCTTTTCCATCTGCAGCAAAGCTTACAGTACCAGAATATGTATTATTTGTTCCTGCAGAAAGTGGGCTCCAAGTTGTTCCATCATCTGTTGTATATTCAACCTTTGAAATTCCAGAACCATTTGTATCAGTAGCAGTTACTGTAATAGAGAGACTACGTGTTTTATACCATGCACTACCATCAATAGTTGTTCCCGAAGTTGTATTTATAGTTGGAGTACCGATACTTGGATCTGTTGTATCAACAACTACTGTACGACTAAGCTGTTTTGTTTTACCTGTAATATCATAAGCAGTTATTGTAAAATCTTGAGTTCCATCATTTATTTTTGGATATGTAGTTGCTTCATTTCCTACCTTAAACTTTGCAGACCAGTTAGTCTGTCCTTCTCCAGGATCAGAAGTTCGTTTTGTAACAGAAATTGCACTTGTATAAACTTTTCCTTCTGGAGCTGGATTTACAGAAGTCCAAATTGTTGTGCCATCAGTAATTTCAATGTGATCAAGACCATTTGTATCCCATACCTTACCTTTAAATTCAAAGCCTGTTTTTGTTGTTAAACCAGTTGTATTTATTACTGTTTCGGTAAGTGTTGGATTAAATCTATCATAATAGAAAGGAACATAAACAGTTGTTGTGCGACCACCTTGAGTTCCAGCAGAATTCTTCTTTTCTGTTGCTGTTACTTTAAGAGTCAATGCTCCTTCAGTTGTTCCAAGAGGCATTGTTTTAATTAAATCTGCATCTGTAGTATCTGTTCTCTTTATAAACCACTGTTCACCCTTAATTTCAACAGGGAAGTTTTCTGATGTTACATCTTTATTATCGCTGGTTTTTACTATTGTTCCACTACCGCTAGAAATAATTCCGCTATAAAGAACATATTCTACTTTGTCTATTCCATAACCATCATCGTTCACAGTTCCTTTTATTTCCTTATAAGATGTCTCTACAGGTTCATCTTCTACAGGTGCAGAAACTGTAAGTTCTGGCTCATTAGTATCATAATAAAGATTATATTTCTTTGTGACTGTATTATTTGCCTTGCCAGTTATATCTTTTGCAATAATTTCTACTTCAACAGTTGAATTGGCAATGATAGTACCGGCATCTGTACCTTTAGCGATTGCATATGACCAAGAAGAAGATGAAGCAAAATCAGTTACGGTCATAGTTTTCTTTGTTTCTCCGCCAACCTTAATTACAAGAGCTTCTGTCGCAGAAAGTTTATTTGTATCTGTTAAAGTTCCGCTAATTGTATATCCGGCACTTGTAACTTCGCCTGACAATACATTTGTATGAGAAGTATCAAGAGCATTTGTTACAATAAGTGTTGGAGCTCCTGTATCTATACTGACTTTACGACTTTGTACAGAACTAACATTTCCAGCCTGATCTTCTGCTTTAACAAAGAAATAGAATACTCCTTCTTCTGCAAAAGTATTAGGAATGAATTTATCTCCGTCCGAAGCAGTTTCTGAAGTCCATTCATCATTAGCAGGAGATGTGTTTGTATTCTTGAATGCGTAATAAATTTTTGCAGTTCCAGTACCCTGCCCGTCTGTTGTCTTTACCTTAAATGTATATGTTGTATCGGTAAGAGCCTGTGACCATTCTATATCTGCAGATGGGTTTTCGATTGTTACAGTTGGAGCACCAGCATCACGTTTAATCTTTACCTGCTTTGGCTGAGAATTTCTTCCGTTCTGATCATGACCAATTACTTCAAAAATGTATGTTCCATCCGAAATTCCATTTTTGAAAGGAATTGTCATTGTGCTTGTATATGTACTTCCACTACCAGAAAGATCAGAGAAAGTAATTCCAGAAATATTAAGAGTTGTTCCAACTTCGTTCTTTACAACTACAGTTGGTTTTACAGGATTTGTATCGGCAATAGTAATTGCAACCTGTAAATCGGTCTTGCCGTCCACAGCATCTGGAGCATCTCCAATTGTTATAGATGGAAGCATACTATCATATGCAAAGTCCTGAGAGGCTGTAATTTCGTTTCCGGCTCCATCGGTTGCTTTTACAGTAACAGTTTTTTCTGTTTCTGTTGCAAATACTGCTGCAAGAGATGAATTAATGTTTGATCCAGCCCATTCTGCATTATAGTTCCAGTTTTCGCTTCCGTTACATGCAAGCCAGTCCGTCTTTATTGTAGGATCAGCTTTGTCGTTAAACATGATTTCAACATTTTTAATTCCTGATGATGGTTTACCATCGCCTGCATCATCACTTGCAGAGCCCTTAAACAAGAAGTTGTCATCTTCTGTTTGGATCATATTTTTTGGATACCCGTTATCATCAAAATTTACAGAAGGAATTTCATCATCAAATTTTGGAGTAAATGCTTTGTCTGTAAAGCTTGCATTTTTGTCTATTATTTTAAAGTTAACAGTATCTACTTTACCGTCTGTTATTGTAGGAATAACTTCGACATTAACAAAGTCAGCTGTTATATTTGTAAGTTTTGTACTGTCATCATCATTTTGTATAAGGCTGTAAGGTTTATTTCCTTCATCTACAATAGAAATCTTAAGATTATATTTGCCACCAGTTTTGATATATTCTTTGTCTGGAGTAATTGTAACATCAGGGCCTGTACCCGTTACACGAATAAAGAATTTAAGAGTATTACTGTTTACAGGAGTTTCTGTATCTGTAGCAACAACCTGTACCTGATAAATACCAACCTCACTTGGAAGTGTATGTGTAATTACAGAGGTTGATGTATAAGTTTCATTCTGATTCTGACCAGGATCAGAAAGCGTTCCTGTTGCATCATCATATTTTTGTACTGTTACAATTGTAGATGCAACATCGTCATCATCATTTACTGCAAGGACAATATTACCCGATCTTATGAAAAGGTTATGTCCATCTTTTACATAATTAAGACCTTCTGTACCTACCCCTAGAGTAATATCTTTTCCAGATTCTGAATTAGAAATACGAGGAATATTTGTACTCTGATCCACAAAATATGTATATCGTTCTTCAGTAAGATTACCTACATAGTCATAAGCACTGATAACAATAACAGCATCTTTGTTATCTGTAAGCTTTGTTGTATCAAGACTAAATGCAAAATTCTTTTCAAGAGTACCTGTAAGCCCTTCACCTGTTACCTGAGTACCATTCTGTTCTACCTTCCAGGTTGCAGTACCAAAACGAGAATCAAACTCATCTATGATTGATCCGGTAAAGTTTATTTTTCCATTTATACTGTCTTTTGTAACTGTCGTATTATCAGCTTTTACAGTGTTAGCCTTAACTAACGGAACAGGATCGCTCATTGTAATTACAGGACCTTCAACATCATACCATACAGATTTTGTTTGTGTTGATTCTGTCGCATCGCGAGTAGCAGAGAAAATCAGAGAATAAATTACACTGTTAGCCTGATCAAACCCAAGTTCTTCTTTTGTAATATCTTTTGCAAATGAATATGTACCCTCGCCTGTTTGAGTAAGCGGAAGGTCAACTATATTTTCATCGTTTGAAATCGTAAGACGAGGTTCTCCACCTTCTGACGTTACAGTTCCTTCTACATGCAATCCCAAGCCTTTCTTTATAAATACTGTATTATCGGAAGGTTCTGTAATTGTAATACGAGGCGCTGTTCCACCTGCAGTAAAGCAGAAACCATAACCGTTATCTGTTGTTTCAATATCGTTTCCTTCGGTATCTTTTCCACTTACACGAATGATATAATTTTTGCTGTATTCAAGGTTAATATCAACATAGCCTTCAAGTCCCTTGTCTGGGTCGGCTCTTAATGATTTATTCATTGGAATGCTGAATACATAAGCACCAGATGTTGTTTTGTGGTCTGTTTTTCCACCAACTTTGTAATAAGTTTTCTTGTCAGAACCTGTGCCTGTTTCCTTATATTTTGAATAAAGTTTTATGCGGTTTGTTTCAACATCTTCTTTCTTTGGTTTACCGTAATTATCGCATTCCAAAAGATATACATAGAAATTTTCATCATCTTTGAGTGCAATAGAGTCACTACCCATAAATACAGAAACTTCAAGAGTTTGAGTTCCGTTTACAATTGTATTTCCTTCTTGAAAATCTTTTCCGTCAAGGTTAAGAGTTTTCAAACCACTTATTGTAAAATATGGACTGTTTTCTGGGTTGATTGTGAAAACCGTAATATCTTTTTTGAGTGCTGCACTTTCCAGCTGTTCTTTAATGGTCTGGGCATCGGCAGCTCTTGAAGCATTTTTAAGAACATATGTTCCATTTAATACATTGTAAATATCAATCGGAGCAAGTCCGTAACCGTTTGCTGTCTGAGATTTTGTAATTGATTCTGCAAGCAGTTTATTAAGATAGAATGATTGGCTTGGGTTTCCTTTAATTTTTCCGCTTGGTGTAACATTGTTACTTTCGCCATCCACCGGGACAGTTTCGGCTGTATCGTAAACTGTAAGCTTTGCATATACCTGTTTTGCGCCTGATTTTTTTGTATCACCATAAAGCTTGTAATATTCTGTTGCATAAACTTGAGTAAGATCTGTATTGTAAATTGCAAGACGTGCGTTATTTGAGTTTACGTCTGTAGGCGAAATCATGCCTGTTTCGATTGTTGTAAGATACTGATCTTCTGTACATTCTTCACCTGAATAAAAATCAAGCTGAATCCAGGTATCTTTTGTTGAATCTGCAATACTTCCTTCAAGGAATAATCTCTGTCCATATGCTGATTGAGTCTGATCTTCTGGAGTTGAATTAGGTTTAGTAAGAATAAGAACAGGAGGTGTGTTATCAATAGTAAAAGTAGTATTCTGTGAGGTTGAGTGCGTTCCCTTATCGTTTATAACTACAGTTGCCTGATATGTTCCATCTATGATAGCATTGTCTTCTTCAAGAGGATCTACAATAGCCTGCCATGTTCCTTTTTCTTTATCTTCAGGGTCAATTGTAAAAGTAGCGTCAATTTTTCTTTCCAGGTTAGTGCCGTCCAGGAAATTACCGTCTGTTCGCTTTAAGAGGACATATACTTCTCCAATAACGCCATCATCTTTCCAGGTTCCGCTGATTACAAATTTATCACGGATAACCTTGTCTACTTCTGGTTTTTCTATAGTAAGACTTGGCGGTTGTGTATCTACCGCAGGACCCAATCCAACTTCACAAGAGACAAAAATACAAACTGAGGCTACAACAATGGATGCAAAAAAGCTAACTAAAAGTTTCTTAATATTCATAATACCACCTCATACGCATGAAGACATAAAACCACCTATCTTCATCTATCTAATATCGGCAAAAAGCCAATAACCCTTGAGTAAAGCAAGTGACTACATAAATATGTTACATTTTTTGATGATTTTTTATTGTAGAAACATTTACGAAGATTGTATTTTTAATTAATTGTCACGTAAAAAAGGGCTCTGGCAGACGCGCAATAAGCGTGAAATCTCCCAAAGCCCATATAAAGTATAAGGAAATTTTGCTAAAAAAGCAAATTTTTTTCTATAATAATGTGTTATTACTTAGCACCGAAAATATCGAAATATCCGGCAATAAATACAACAATAATGATGATTGGAGCAATCCAGCGGAGGTAGAACTGAACAACTTTGTTCTTAGGGAACTTAATTCCTTCTCCGGCATCGGCTTCGGCAATAAAGCCATCCCAACCCCAGCCCTTCTTGATTGTACAGAACAAGAGGAAGAGCATAGATCCAATTGGCAAGAGGTTCTGACTTACGATGAAGTCTTCCAATGCGTCGATTGAACCAATGTGAGCACCAAAGTGTACGCCTGACCAAACGTTCATACCAAGAGCAGCTGGTGTTGCAAGAACGAGCATTGCTGCAAAGTTGATAAGTACAGCCTTTGTACGGCTCCAGCCAAGCTTGTCCATTGCAAATGCTACAATGTTTTCGAATACTGCAATTACAGTAGAAAGAGCAGCAAAGCTCATGAACAGGAAGAAGAATGCACCAACGATGCGTCCTGTAACTGGTCCCATAGCGTTGAATACGTTTGGTAATGACATGAAGGCAAGACCTGCACCAGAACCGGCATCTACACCAAATGCGGCACAAGCTGGGAAAATAATCAAACCGGCACAAATTGCTACGAATGTATCGAGTCCTATAACGCGCAAAGATTCACCAGTGAGTGAGTATTCCTTACCAATGTAAGAACCAAAGATTTCCATAGAACCAATACCAAGTGACAGTGTAAAGAATGCCTGTCCCATAGCGGCATAGATTGTATCCCAAAGTCCGTGTTCACCACTTACAAGAGCCTTGAAGTTTGGCTTAAGGTAGAATGCGTATCCGGCACCTGAACCTGGAAGGAATGCTACGTAAATTGCAAGACCAATCATAATGATAAGCAAAGCAGACATCATGATTTTCGTAATGCGTTCTACACCCTTCTGAAGTCCAAGAATACATGTTCCAAAACCAATTACGATTACTACTACCATTCCAATCAAAAGTGTTGATGCAGATCCGATTGTTCCGTTAACAAATTCACCAACGATATCATCTGCAGACATTCCAACAAACTTTCCGCCGATCATCTGAACAAAATATTTAAGGAACCAGCCAGAAACTACTGTATAGAACATCATCAAAAGATAGTTTCCTGCTACTGCAAAGCCACTATACCAGTGCCACTTTGTTCCTTCTGGCTCAAGCTGCTTAAAGGCTTCGGCCATACTCTTGCGTGAAGCACGTCCAACAGCAAATTCACATACCATTACTGGAAGACCAAGAATTACAAGGAAAACTAAATAGATAAGAACAAATGCTGCTCCACCATATTTTCCTGTAATATAAGGAAAGCGCCATACGTTTCCTAATCCAATTGCACAACCGGCAGACAACAGCAAAAATCCAAGTCGGCTGCCAAGGGTTTCTCTTTCTTTTTGTTCACCCATTTTTAAAACTCCTTATGAACATTTTTAATGTATTTATCTATTTTATAACGAATTGATGTATAAGGCAAGTTTTTAAACCTTTTTGAAAAATTCTTGCATTTTTAACTATTCTCGTGGATAATAATAGTATTCATCTATTCTAAAAAGTTCTATTCCAAAAGAAAGATAAATTTACATAATTTATGTTTAACATAATCAGGAGCACGTATGGCAAAAGAACTTGATCGATTTGAAGAGAACCCAAGGAAGAACGTTTCTCTTAAAGTGAAACTTATTGCGATGATTGTTGGCGCAAGTATTCTTGGAGTTGTATTAACAGGTGTTATTTCCCTTAAAATCTTTGATGATGGTCTTATCAGGAACGCCGAAAACGATATTCAAAATACAGCAAAAGGTGTTAATTATATCCTTGAAGACTGGCTTGATAACCTTTACCGTTATGCAAACATGCTTTCTATGGAACCTTCTTCTAAGAGCTTCTTTACCGTTCCTAAAGAAATCCTTCCTAGAATTGTTCCTGATATTAAATTTGGGGACGCTCCGGGTATAGAAAAAATAGAACCAAAAGAAAACAAGCTTGATAACTTTCTTGCAAACATAGCAGTTCGTTCAGGACTTGACCAGCTTGCCTTTATTAATAATTCTGGTTATGTACTTGGCGCCTATGGCATGCAGTCTAATCAGACTATTAATAATCCAGTTGTTGCAAAAGCCCTTCGAGGCGCTCCTAATTATACTTTCGATTCTCTGGGTGATATTAAATATGGTATCATTGCTGCTATTCCTGTTAGAGAAGGTCCAAATATCATTGGTGTTGTTGTTGCAAGTTACGAGCTTGCCGATGACGGAGAAGATGCCTATACAACTATTGTAACAGAAAACTATGGTGTTGAATGTACTGTATTCAAGGGCAAGACAAGAGTTGCTACAACACTTGGACCAGAAATGGTTGGAACAGAACTTGATAATCCTGATATTGTACGCCAGGTTCTTAAAGAAGGAGTTGCTTACAAAGGCCTTAACGTAATTAATGGTACTGAATATTATTCAACTTATACACCGATTAAGAGCGAAGACGGAACAATAACAGGTATGACCTTTGTTGCAAAATCAATGGATGTAATTGAGGAAGTAAAAAGAACAACTATAATGAATGTACTTCCAATTGCAATTATTCTTATTGTTGTTCTTGCTCTTGCAGGCTTTATCTTTGTTCACTGGATTATGGGCCGCATTAAGAACGTTTCTAACTTCCTTGGAGACCTTGCTAAGGGCGATGCAGATTTGAGCAAACGCTGTGCCCTTTATATCCGCGATGAAATTGGTACTCTTGTAATCAACTTTGACCTGTTCATGGATAAGCTTCAGGAAATGATAAAGAATCTTAAGGATTCTAAAAATGAACTTGGTACAAGTGGTGATTACCTTTCTTCTGGTACACAGGATACTGCAAGTTCTATTACTCAGATTATTGCAACTATTGAAAGTATTCATAATCAGATTTCGGCACAGACAAGAACTGTTGGAACTACAAGCGGTTCTATGCGCCAGATTTCAAACTCAATTACCGAACTTGATGGCTTAATTGAAGATCAGTCTGCAAGCGTTACTCAGGCAAGTGCTTCTGTAGAAGAAATGATTGGAAACATTAATTCTGTACAGCATTCTGTAGAAATGATGTCTGGTTCGTTCAAGAATCTTCAGAGTGATGCAGAAACTGGATTCTCTAAACAGAACTCTGTAAACGAACAGATTAAACAGATTGAAAGTCAGTCAGAAATGCTTCAGGAAGCAAACGCTGCCATTTCTGCAATTGCAGAACAGACAAACCTTCTTGCTATGAATGCGGCAATTGAAGCTGCACACGCTGGTGAAGCAGGAAAGGGATTTGCTGTAGTAGCAGATGAAATCCGTAAGCTTTCTGAAACTTCTTCTGAACAGTCTAACAAAATTGGTGAACAGCTGCTTAATATTCAGAATTCTATTATTTCTGTTGCTAATGCTTCTAACGATGCAAGTGATTCATTCTCTAACGTTGCTTCTCAGCTTAAGAGTACTGATGAGCTTGTTCTTCATATTCATTCTGCAATGGAAGAGCAGAACGAAGGTTCTAAACAGATTCTTGATGCTCTGCAGAATCTTAACAATTCTACAATTTCAGTTCGTAATTCTTCTCACGAAATGCTCGAACGCAACTCAAAGATTGTAGAAGAAATGGAACACCTTTACGAATCTACAAAGATGATGAATACAAGCATGGAAGAAATGGCAGTTGGTGCACGCAAGATTAATGAAACAGGTGCTACCCTTGGCGAGATTTCTTCTCAGGTTAAGAGTTCCATCGATAAGATTGGTGAACAGGTAGACCTCTTTAAAGTATAGATTGCGAGCCCGTAGCAACGAAGCAATCCACAATCAAGGATAATTCTTATGAACATCAGACAAATCTCGAAACAAGGTTCTTCTAAGAGTTTTATGCTCTTTCATGAAGACCCGAATGTTTTTCACGTTAACACGCTTGAAAATCACTGTTATTTTATTCCTTTTGCAAATGGACAGGATGCTTTTACAGGGCGCAGAAAATCAAAAAGGTTTGAGCTTTTGAACGGGCGCTGGGGCTTTGAGTATTATTCAAGTGTTATAGATTTGCCGGATAATTTTGCAGATATTGAATATGCAGGTAAAGTACTCGAGAGTGGTAAGAAAATCCCAGTGCCTTCTAACTGGCAGCTGCATGGCTATGACAAACCTCAATACACAAATGTCGACTACCCTATTCCATATAATCCGCCGTTTGTACCAGATGAAAACCCAACTGGAGTTTATTATAAAACATACAACTACAAGGCTGATGGTCTTGAGCGTATACTTTGTTTTGAAGGCGCCGACAGCTGTATTTATTTATATGTAAACGGGAATTTCTGTGGATTTTCTGAAGTAAGTCATCATACTTCGGAGTTTAATATTACCCCACTGCTCCACGAAGGCCAAAATATAATTACTGTTGCAGTCCTCAAATGGTGCTTTGGAACATATTTGGAAGATCAGGATAAAATAAGACTTTCTGGAATCTTCCGTGATGTTTATGTGCTGAGCAGGCCTAAGAAGAGGATAAGTGATTATAGAATAGCATGCCGTCATTGCGAGTCCGCAGGGCGTGGCAATCCCTGGGAACTTGAACTGACTGTTTGGGGTTGCGACTGCAATGTTACCCTGTGCAATCCAGAAGGCCTTCTCATTTATGAAGGCCCCGCAAAAAAAGGCGAGACGCTCAAAATAAAAGTAAACAAGCCCGAGCTTTGGTCTGCAGAAACTCCTGTTTTATACAAGCTCACTCTTACAACTGCTGATGAAGTTATTGGCGAAGAAGTTGGCTTCCGCAATATCACAGTGGAAAATGGTGTGCTTAAAATAAACGGCAAGGCAATTAAGTTCCGTGGTACAAACAGACATGACAGTTATCCTGATACTGGTTATGCCGCAAGTATTGAACAGCTTGAAAATGATTTACGGCTGATGAAGCAGCATAACATAAATGCAATCAGAACTTCGCACTACCCTAATGCTCCGATTTTTTATAAGCTCTGCGACAAATACGGATTTTATGTTATTGACGAAGCAGACCTTGAAATGCACGGAAGTGTTAGTGTAAATAATACAGCGCACTGGGATTGGTCTGATTATTCGGGCATTGCGTTAGTTGCAAGTAACAAGCTTTTTTATAAAGGCATTCTTGACCGCGAAAAAATCTGTGTTACAAGAGACATTAACCGCCCTTGTGTAATTATGTGGTCTATGGGAAATGAATCTGGTAACGGCCACAATCTTACACAAGCCGCAAAATGGATAAAGGATTTTGATAACACAAGACTCCTCCATTACGAAAGCGTTCATAATCAGGGAGACACAACTGATGCTCCGTATGATGTTGTTTCGCGCATGTATCCTTCGCCAGAAAACTGGAGCAAGTTCCCTGATGATAAAAAGGAAAAACGTCCTTTTATTTTGTGCGAATATTGTCATGCAATGGGAAACGGTCCCGGCGACCTTGAGGATTATCATAAGGTATTCCACAGCTCTCCACGTTTTTGTGGCGGCTTTATCTGGGAATGGTGCGACCACAGCGTTGTAATGGGCAAAGCAAAAGATGGTTCAATTAAATATGGCTACGGCGGTGACTGGGGCGAAAAACATAATGATTCAAACTTCTGCTGCGACGGATTAACTTATCCAGACAGAAGACCTCATACAGGATTGCTGGAGGCCAAGCAGGTGTACAGGCCTGTAAGAATTGTATGCCCCGGGGCTCCTGAGCCTGTCGAAGGGCATCTGGCACAATCTTTCACCTTCTGGAACCTGCTTGCCTTTACAGATGCCTCTACAGTGTTCGACTGTAAATATGAAGTTTGTATGGATGGAAAAATTGTGGCTGCTAAAAAGCTTGCGCTGTCGGCACTGCCACCTCTTAAAAAGACTACAGTAGTTGTAGAAGGCCTCCCTCCATTCACAGGCCACGACGCATATATTCGTTTTATCTTTACTTCAAAGGCAGACACACTGTGGTGCAAAAAAGGCTTTGAGGTTTGTTTTGATCAGGTACAGCTTGCCGCAAAACCCGACGCAGACCAGGAAGCCGAGGTTCTAAAAAAAGCCTCATTCATGCCAATGCTAAAAGGCCAGAAAGAATGGCTGCCTGGTAAACGCAATGAAAAAGGTATTCAGGAAAATGCCAGAGCCGAGATTAAAAAGCTCATAGCCTTTGTACAGGCTGCTGCAAAAAAGAACGACACAAAAAACGGCGACGGTCTATGCTACAAAGTTACACTTGGCAAAATAGAATACAACTTCAATCGCCGCACAGGTATGTTCGATTCAATAAAAGCCGGTGGTAAAGAAATTCTTAAAAAACCGCTAAGTTTTAATTTTATGCGCGCCCCAACAGACAATGACCCAATGCGTAATGAATGGTTTGGCGCACACCTGCACGACTTTGAAACAAAAGTTTACGGTTCTCGCATAGAAAAATCGGCAGACGGAAAAACTGTTCGCATTACTGTAGACCAGGGCTTTGTATGGAGTGTGCATCAACCGTTTATGTATGGAACGGTTGTGTATACAATAAGCGGGACTTCCCTGTCTGTAAAATTCAACTTCACTGCTACACGCCGCATTTTCATTTTGCCACGAATAGGCCTTCGCCTGTTCCTGGACAAAGGCTTTAATCAAGTTGAATATTTTGGTTATGGTCCAACAGAAAGCTACATAGACAAGCATCAGGCAACTTATGTTGGAACATTTACTTCAAAGGTGAGCGACCAATACGAGCCATACATAAGGCCTCAGGAAAATTCTTCGCACTATGGCTGCCGTTACGTGCGCATTAAAGACAAGGGGCTTGAACTTGTATGCTCGGGAACAAATCCTAAAACTAAAAATCAAAAATACATAAGCTTTAATGCAAGCCAGTACACACAGGAAGAACTTTGGACTCGCCGTCACAATTACGAGCTGCAAAAATCAGACTATACAGTTTTGTGTTTGGATTATATGATGGCGGGAGTTGGTTCCAATTCGTGTGGCCCAGCACTTTCGCAGAAATACAGGATACAATTGCCAGATGTAACCGGGCAGATAAATATTTGTTTTAAATTGTAGATTGCTTCGCCCTTCGGGCTCGCAATGACGAAATTGGAGGTATGAAAGTGAAGAAGTTTATTATTGCAGCCACATTAGTTTTAGCTCTTGCTGGCTCACTTTTTGCAAACGGTTTAGAAAATAAGAATGCCATTGGTATGTATGTTCTTGGTGGAGAACAACCAGTAGGTGGAATCCAATACGAAAGACGTTTTTCAGATTTGTTCAGTACAAAGTTTGGCGTATTTGCTTTCTACAATGACAATGGTTATTCAGATCCTTTTAATGCCAACTTTACAGTTGAAGGTGACTTCACACTTTTTGAAAGCACCTGGAAAGAAAAAATCAGTTCAAGGCTTTTTGCTTATGGAATGGTTGGTTATGTAGGAAACTACGAGCGCACTTATGAATATGCCGAACCAACATCAAAGAAGGTTGAAAAAATGCATAACAATGCACTTGCAAGTGTAGGCTTTGGTTTTGACTTTATTTTCTTTGATCATCTTTCGGTTCCAATTCAGTTTGGATTTATGGGAACGTTCCCAGATGATCCTCAGGTTGGATTCTGTGGCGGCAT